>JALHNR010000231.1 GCA_022843525.1 Methylocystis sp.
TCAACGAAGCTCGTCAGTATCGAGCAATTACGCGCGTCGAAGCTTCCGGCGGCGTAACCTGCGTCTTGCATCACAGCACGCGCGAGCGCCGGCAAATCGACGAGCGCGTCGGCGGCGTATCGCGCGGCGAGGAAGACGACGCCCGTCGCCAGGGCGCATTCCACAGTTGCGCGCGCGCGATCGTCTTCGCGCAGCAGCGCATCAATGGCCGCATCGCTGATCTGATCGCAGAGCTTGTCGGGGTGCCCCGGCGTCACCGACTCCGACGTGAAGATCATGTCAGGCGACATGGCTTTCTCCGTTGCCGCGCAGCGGCGCCTCTTCGCGATCGGCGATTCTGCCGATGATATCGTTGGCGAGCGAACTGCCGAGGGCGATGGCGCCGATCCGCAACAGATCGCCGGCGCCGAGCGGCGACAGGCCGAGAAGGCGCCGGGTCAATGGAAAAAGTTGCACGCCCGCCTGCAGCAGCAGGGTCGCGCCGACGGCGCCATAGAGCGTCGAATTGGGCGGCCTGCCGACCTCGGAGCTTAATCCGCGTAACTCCGAACGACAGGACAGGCTGTGGAGCAACTGGCCGCAGGTGAGGCCGTGAAAGGTGACGGTGCTGGCGCGCGCGCCGCCGGCGGCGCCGCCGAGGCTGAAATAGCCGATCAGCGCCGCAACGCCCATTACCGACCCCTCGCGAAGAATGCGCCTAAAATCGGAGGCGGCGAGAATCGGCGCTTTCGGATCATGCGGCGGCCTATCGAGCACGTCGGGCTCCGGCGGCTCAAGTCCCAGCGCGATCGCCGGCAGCGCGTCGGTCGCCAGATTGAGCCAGAGCAGTTGCATGGGCGTCAACGGCTCGCCGCCGACAAGCGCGGCGCCGAGCATGGCGATTGTCTCGGACGCGTTGGTCGAAACGAGATAGCGCAGCACCTTGCGGATATTCGCATAGGTGGCGCGGCCGAGTCGTATGGCCTCGACGATGCCGTCCATGTCGTCGGTCGCGAGCACGATGTCGGCGACCTGCCGGGCGACGTCGGCGCCTTCTCCGCCCATCGCGATTCCGACGTCCGCCGCGCGCAAGGCGGGGCCGTCGTTGACGCCGTCGCCGGTCATCGCCACGATATGGCCGTGGCCTTGCAGCGCCTTGACGATGTTGAGCTTGTCGACGGGGCTAACGCGCGCGAAGACATGCGGCTGTCTCGCCAGCGCCTCAAGCATCTCGGGCTGCATCTTCGCCATCTGCCCGGCTTCGAGCACGCGCAGCTCGCCGCCGTGATTGAGATCGAGGCGCCGCGCGATGGCGAAGGCGGTCGCGCTTTGATCGCCGGTGATCATCACCGTGCGCACGCCGGCGCGATGCAGCTGCTTGAGCGCCGAGCCGACGCTGGCGCGAATCGGATTCGCCATGCCGGCGAGTCCAAGCCACACGAGATCCCGCTCGTCACGTGGATCGCCGCCGGCTTCGCCGATCGCGACGCCGAGAACGCGCAGCGCGTCGCCGGCCATGCGTTCATTGGCCTTGAGGATGGCGGTCCGCGCCGGGCCGTCCAGCGGCGCGGCGCCATCGGCCGTGCTGCGGGTCGCGCAACGCGCCAGCACCTCGACCGGATCGCCTTTGACGTAGAGCACGCGCGCGCCGCCGGTCGCTTCGTGGAGCGTGCTCATGCGCTTGCGGCCTTCCCCGCGCGCCACGCAGGTCGCCATAGGCGCAGATCGCCGCAGAGCGAGGGGATCGACGCCCATCGCCACGCCCGCTTGCACCAATGCTGTTTCGGTCGGCGTGCCGTCGATCTCCCAACCTTCCGCCGCGGGCGCGACGGCGGCGTCGCTGCACAGCGTCGCGGCTTCGAAGAGGCGACGCGCAATATCGATTGTCGCGGCGTCGGCATCGACGCCGTCGCGCAACAGTCTGCCTTCCTGTAGCTCAAACGCGCCATTGTCGACGTGAACGCGCACCGCCGCCATGCGGTTTTCGGTGAGCGTGCCGGTCTTATCGAGTCCGATGGTCTCGATCGCGCCAAGCGTCTCCACGGCGTCGATCTTGCGCACCAGCACCTTGCGCTTGCGCATGTCCTGCACGCCCAAGGCCAGCGTGGTGGTCGCGACGGCGGGCAGCCCTTCGGGGATGGCCGCCACCGCGAGCGAAATCGCGCTGCGCAAGGTCGGGATAAGCCCGTGGCCGCGCAGAAGGCCAAGAGCGAAGACGCACGCGCAAATGGCGCCATTGACGATGACGAGTTCGCGCTCGACGTCGCCCAGTTCGCGCTGAATCGGCGTTTGTGGCCGTTGTAGCGCGCCGAGCAACTGCTGCACGCGGCCGATCTCGGTCTGCGCGCCGACGGCGGTAATAATGGCGACGCCGGATCCGCCGGTCACCGCCGTGCCGCGAAACACCATATTGCGACGATCCGAGACTCCCGTATCGGGCGCCAGAACAATCTTTGCGTCTTTTGGGGCCGGTTGCGCCTCGCCGGTTAGCGGCGATTCGTTCACGGTCAGATCGTCGCTGGCGATCAGCCGCGCGTCCGCCGGCACGAAGACGCCACGTTCGATCAGCAGGAGGTCGCCCGGCGCGAGATCGCGCGCGTCGACCCTCAATCGCGCGCCGTCGCGGACGACGGCGGCGTCCGATAGCACCTCCGAGGCAAGGCCCGAAATCGTTCGGTCCGCCTGCCGTTCAGTGGCCGCGGCGATGCCGGCGTTGATGAGCACCACCGCAGCGATCATCACCGCGTCGGCGACGCCGCCGGTCGCCAGCGACACCACCGCCGATGCGCCGAGCAAAACAATCGGCAAACTGGTCAACTGTTCCGCGAAAACGATCGCTGCCGAGCGCGGCTCTGCGCGGCGGAGCTCGTTGCGTCCCCATTTCTGCAGTCGTTCCGACGCGTCCTCTGCCGTTAAGCCTCGACCGAGATCCGTCTCCAGCCGCGCCGCGAGCGCATCGATCGCTTCGGCGTGAGCGGCGTTTTCCGGCGTTAGCAACGCGCCTTCGCCGACGTCGCATGCCGGCTCTTCAGCGACCGCCGCTTCGAGCGCCTGCATCAGTCGCGCGCTTGTCAGGGGCTGCTGGAATTCGATGAGAGTCGAACCCGTCAATTCGCTGGAGCGAACGAAAAGGACGCCGGGCAGACGTCGAAGCCGCTTCTCGACGGCCCGCGCGAGCGCTGCGCGGCCGCGCAGCCCCATATGGCGGATCCGCGCGCGGCCGCAACAAGCATCATGAATAAGCTCGGCGCCAAATTGCGCACAGGACTCAACGCCGAAGCGACGTGAACCTACGGGCGCGTTCTCTGAGTCCGCTTCAGCCAGGATCATTGAGCACATTGTCTGGCGCGCATCGAAGCCCGCTTTTCACGACCGTTCGATGACACTCGGCTCTGCGGAGCGCTTCCGCAAAACCGCTGCTCTGAGTCATGTCGTCGGCAGCCACTCGTCAACGGCGACGCGCAATGGGCGCGCTCCGCAATGTTTGAGATCGCTACTATAGTTGCGCGCAAGGGATAGGCGCAACCGCGGGCCACTGCGCTGCACAGCGCATCCTGCGCTGCAAAATCGTCTACCGGCGGAACCTTAACGACTGATCGACGTTCCCCACAAGCGGCAATATTGCGCCTTTGCCAGTTTGCAAATCTGATAGTGTTAGCGTTTTCAGTTTCGTCGATTCGGGCGGGAGCGAACAATGTTCTTGAGAGACCTGCTTGCGGCGAGCTTCGCCGCAACCGCATCTGCTATCGCGCCGGCTCAACATTCTGCACAACATCGATCGCGCCATTCTAGGCGTCAAGGTGACGCGGGCGTATAACGTCCTTGCGGCGGACTTCTTTCAAATGCGCAATTCAAAAAATCGCTTTCTCTAGGGGAGGGAAACATGATGAGAAGACGGAGCGCGACTGTCGCGACGGCCGCAATGCTTTTGGCTGTATCAACGAGCCCACGCCAAGTCGCCAGCGCCGAACAGGCAGCCGCCGCCGTACCGGCGGCCCCGCTCACCAAATTCGAGAAAGCGCCTCAGGGCGAAGCCGAGCAGATCGGGCAGATCATTTCGCTCACCACGCAGCTTCTGCAGATGCGTTATCCGGAAGGCATGGCGCGGCGCGGCGTGCATCCAAAAGATCACGGCTGCGTCAAAGCGACCTTCACTGTCAATTCGGATATTCCCCCAAATTACCGGGCTGGCGTCTTCGCGACGCCGGGCAAGAAATATCCGGCCTGGATTCGCTTCTCCAACGCGACGCCCTTTCTTGCGCCCGATCTTGGACAGAAGGGACCCGACAGCCGCGGCATGGCGATCAAGCTCATCGGCGTCGAGGGAGAGACGTTGCTGAACGAACCCGGCGCGAAGACGCAGGATTTCCTGCTGATCAACCTTCCCGGCTTCGCCTTCCCGAACGTCTCCGAATATCTGGAAGTCACCAAGATTCAGCTCGCCAAACATGACGACATCACGTCCTTTTTTACGCCGCCCCTGTCGCCTGATCGACTGAAGACGGCGGCGGTCGTCAAGAAGATCCAGCAAACCAATGTCGGAAATCCGCTCGAGAGTCCGTATTTTTCGGCTGCGCCGTTTCTTTATGGCTCCGACAGGGTCGCAAAATTCAGCGTGACGCCGAGAAGCGCGGAAAAGACGCCCGTGCCGACAAATCCAACCACAAATTATCTGCGCGAGGCGATGAAGAAGAGCCTCGATCCCGCCAATGGCAAGCCGGCTGTCTTCGATTTCAAAGTCCAGCTGCGCAATGACGATTCGCTGCCGATCGAAGACGCGACGGCCGAATGGTCGGAGGCGACCGCGCCGCAGCAAAATGTCGCGACGATCGAGATCGACCAGCAAGATTTCGACAATGCGTTTCAGGTGACGGAATGCGAGCATATGGCGTTTACGCCATGGCACGGACTGACGGCGCATCAGCCGATCGGCGGCATCAATCGGCTGCGTCGCGACGTCTATATCGCCTCCTCGAAGTTCCGGTCCCAGCCCAAAGAGCCGACGGGATTCCCAAAATGGCCGTGGTGATGCGTCTCACAAGCGCGATCGCGCGCGTTTCGTTCGTCGCATGCCTGGCGCTGGCGTCACACGCCTGTCTCCGCGCGTCGGCTTTCGCGCAAACGGCCCCTTCCGGCGGCGAGTGGCGCGCGGAGCAAGAGAAAAGACTGAAGGCGCTCGACGCCTATATCAGCCGCAAGCCGGTCGCCTATCGCTGGTTTGCGGATTTTCCCTTTGGCCTGACGGATGGCGCGCCCTTCATCATTCTGAAGCTGCTGCCGAAGCTCGCGCCCGAAGAATGGGGAAGCGGGAATAATTTTCTCGACGTCGCCGGCCTCTTCATCGACGAGCGTGACGCCACCTATCCGATCGCGCGCGGATTCGGCTGGACCGGCCTGGCGCGCAACGATCCCAGCGTCGCGCTCGACTATGCGGCGTTGAGTTGCGGCGCCTGTCACATCGGCCGCGTGCGTCTCGATGACGGCAGTTTTCGCTATCTCGACGGCGGCGTGAATACGCAATTCAATCTCGTTCAGTATCGCGTCAGAGTCAGAAACACGATCGAGAAGATCACCGCCGGCGCGACGACGCCAGAGGAGAAGATCGAACGCGCCACTCGGGCCATTCTTACAGCGCTCGACAAGGCGCATGCCCAAGACAGAAATTACTTCTACAAGAACTACTCCTTCGCTGGGCGCCGCTTCGACGCCGCCTATGAGACGCGTCAGATCGAACTCTTCATGCAGGACGCGCCGGCGATCGTCGAAAAATTCCTGACGCGCGCCGGACTCGAATACGTCTCGCTTCTCGATCTCGTCTACAAGAACTACAAAGGCTTCGAGGAGCAGATGACGCAAGGTTTCGGCGGCATGGCCGACGCAACCGGCGTCAGCACGTCGATGGTCTACGCCGCCGCCGAAGCGCGCGGCGAAAATCCGGATCCGAAAACAAATCTGCCGCCGACGCCCGGCATCACCGACTTCATGGCCGTGTGGGAGCAGGAGAAGCGGCTGGCGCGCTGGTCCGCGGATCACGCGCAACTTGTCGACGGCGGCGGGCAATGGAACGGCAATATTCCGATTCCGATCTTCCGCAACCTCGCCGCTGAATTGACATTGGGGCTCGGCGCCGACACCGACATCCGCATCGCCGCTTTCAGCGAGGATCTGCTGCGCGATCTGCCGGCGCCCGTCTATCCCTTCCCCGTCGATCTCGCGCTCGCGAAAAAAGGCGCGGCGCTCTTTGAAGAAAATTGCGCGGCGTGTCATCGGCCGCATAATGGCAAGGTCTACGACCTCGGCACGGATCTCGGCCGAGCGCGGGTCGTCAGCGATATAATTGCGAAAAACGCCCGCGACAGTTTCGCGAAGATCTGTCCGCCGACGAGAATCGTCGAGATGCCGCCCTCGGGTGACCGGATCGCGCCCTGCGCGACGTTCGAAGGCGTCTCGCTGGAGAACCGCGCCGACGTCTCCATGGCCGATCCCGCGACGCATGAGGGCTATAACGCCCTGCCGCTTGGCGGCGTGTGGGCGCAGGCCCCCTATCTGCACAACGGCTCAGTGCCGACGCTCTATCATCTCCTCGTGCCGCGCGAGCGCCCGGCCGTCTTCGTCAAGAGCCGGCTCGACTACGACAAGAAGCTCGTCGGCTTTTCCTGGGAGCCGGCGCAGACGCTCTCGCGCGAGGGCTATCGTTTCGACACGACGTCCTTTCCGGCGCTCTCCAACAAGGGGCACGACAAAGACGTCATCGAGGACGGCAAGACCTTGAAGCTCGATTGGTCCGACGACGTTGCCGGCGCCATGGCGATCGTCGAATATCTGAAGACGAAGTGAGCGCGGGCGGCGCTTTTTCTGGCAACCGCCATCCTCGCCCTCATGCTGAGGAGCGCCTGAAAGGCGCGTCTCGAAGCACGAGGGCGAGTTTCAAGAGGAGCGCATGAAGCTTCCTCGTCCTTCGAGACGCCCGCTAACGCGGGCTCCTCAGGATGAGGAAACCTTCAGCCTCCCCCGCCTTGACTCTCCCGCATCGGGAGTCATTATAAGAACATAACAGGAACTCATGAGATGACCCAACCGCTGGCGTCGCTGCGGAAAAGCCTGGCTTGCGCCTATCCGGCCGCAGCTACCGAGACGATCGCGCTCGGCGCGCCCGCCCTCGATCGGCGCCTGAGCGGCGGAA
>JALHNR010000232.1 GCA_022843525.1 Methylocystis sp.
CGGCGGCTTGGCGCGCACGATGCCGCGCTTGCCCTCGAGAGATTCGAGCAGCGAGGTCTCCTCGCCGCAAACATAAGCGCCGGCCCCGATGCGCAGCTCGACGTCGAAGTCGAACCCCGAGCCCTTGATGTTTTTGCCGAGCCAGCCCGCCTCAAGCGCCTTCTCGATCGCCGCCTGAAAGACCTTGGCGACGATCGGATATTCGGAACGCAGATAGACATAGCCCTTGGAGGCGCCGACGGCGTATCCGCAAATCAGCATGCCTTCGATCAGCGAGAGCGGATCGCCCTCCATGATCATGCGGTCGGCGAAAGTGCCGGAATCGCCCTCGTCGGCGTTGACGACCACATATTTTTGGCCGGGAGGACAGTCGGCGACCGTCTTCCATTTGATGCCTGTCGGAAAGCCCGCGCCGCCGCGGCCGCGCAGGCCCGACTTGGTGACCTCTTCGACGACGGCCACGGGCCCGATCTCGAAAGCGCGCTTGAGGCCTTTAAACCCCTCATGCGCCTCATATTCGGCGACCGACAGCGGATCGATGACGCCGCAACGCACGAAGGTGACGCGGTTCTGCTTCTTCATCCAGGGATGTTCGTCGACGATCCCGATGTTCAGCAGATGCGCGCCGCCGGTCAGGAACCCGGCGTCAAAAAGCGACGCGACGTCCTTGACCTTGGCCGGCCCATAACCGACACGGCCCGCGGGAGTCTCCACCTCGATCAGGGGCTCGAGCCAGAGCATTCCACGCGAGCCGTTTCTCACGATCTCGATTGTTTCGCCGCGGGCTGCGGCCTCTTGTGCGACGGCGGCGGCGAGTTTGTCGGCGCCCATCGCGACGGCGGCCATGTCCAGCGGGATGTAAAGCTTCACCATCAGTCGCGCGCCTCCGCGGCGATTTCGTCAAGCATTTCAGCGTCGACGCGGCCAATCGGCTCGCCGTCGTAAAGCGCTGAAGGGCTATGAGCGCACAGCCCCAAACAATACACCGCCTCGACCGAGAGGGCGCCATCCGGCGTCGTTCCGCCCCAGTCGAGCTTCAACTTGTCGAGAAACGCCCGCGCCTGTCGCTCCGCCCCCATCGATTGACAGGATTCGGCCCGGCAGATCTTCAGCGTATGGCGTCCGTGCGGGGCGCGATGGAAGTCGTGATAAAAGGTGACGACGCCATGCATTTCGGCGCGCGAAATATTCAACGCCTCAGCCATTTCCTTGACGGCGGCGTCGGGCACATAGCCGAATTCTTTTTGAAGCGCGTGCAGAATGGGCATCGCGGGCCCCTCGAGACCCATATGGGCGGCGATGATCTCCCGCGCGCGCTCGTCGCTATACTGAGCAGCGCCAGACATTTCTTCCCTTTCAGTCCGGACGTTGCGCATATGCGGTCGTCCTATTTAGACTAATTCCGAGAACAGTGCCGGAAATCCAAGGCGCGATCAATAGCGACCATCCGTTGTGCGATAGGGCGATCCTATCAACCGTCCAGCGTGTGGCTTTCCGCCAGCTTTTTGGCCTCCGAGACCAAGGCGGCGACCAGCGGGATCACCGGTTCGCGCTGCGGCGCCACAAGGCCGATTTCATGCACAGCCTCCGGCTCGACGATAGGGATAGAGCGCAACGGCGCCGCCACGTTTAGGGTCTTCGCGAGCTTCTCTGGCAGCACCGTCGCCCAGCGGCCGGATCTCACATGGTCGAACAGCAAGATGACATCGTTCGACTCGAGGATCGGCACGGGCTCCGACCCGCCCTTGCGAATGAGCTGCTCGACGATGCGACGGTTCTGCATGTCCGGCGTGAGCAGACAAAGATCGATGCGTCCGACCTCGGCCCATGTCACCCGGTCGCGGTTCCCGAGCGGATTGTCGGCGAAGGTCAGCAGCCGGTAGCGTTCGGAGCAGAGCGGCACCGTGCGCACGCGACCAAGCGGCTCATTGTCGAGATAAGTAATGCCGGCGTCGATCTCAAGATTGTCGAGCATGGTCAGCACCTCGCTCGACGACGCGGAGATCACGGAAAAGCGCACCGCGGGATGCTTCTCGCGATAGGGCGTCGTCAGCGCCGAGACGATGCCAAGCGCGGTCGGGATGACGGCGATCTTCAGCTGGCCGGTAAGGCCTTCTTTGAGCGTGCGAACTTCCTGGCGCATCGCGCGCGCATCGCCGACGATGCGCTTCGCCCATTCGAGCACCCGCTCGCCCTCGGCGGTGAGGCCGTGGAAGCGAGAGGAACGGTTGACGAGCAACACGCCGAGCGAATCTTCAAGCTGCTTGACGCCGGCCGAGAGCGTGGGCTGGGTGACGCCGCAAATCTCCGCCGCGCGCGAAAAGCTCTTCTCTTTGGCGACGGCGATGAGGAATTCAAGCTTGTCGATCACGACCGAGTCCAGAAACGGGTCGCCAAGACGCAGCGTCCAGGGCGTCACTGGCGCTTCCGTCAGCCCGCACGAGCGGCACATTAGCATATCCGCCCCGGCCGCGCCTAAATTTTGAAATGAATCCAACTCCCTCGCGCCCGGGCAATTTGCCCGATCAGAGCCTAAACGCATGATGCGCGCTGGACCTCGTTTCGATTCCTGCTCTACTGAGCGACGGGTTTTTCGTCGAGGAATGCGCCAATGCGGTTGATCGTTGGGCTCGTCTTGCAGCTTGTCGGCATCACCCTCATCTGCCTTACGCTGACCGCGGGCTGGGTGATGGTCGACGCGCACCGCGCAATCGAAACGGAAGCGGCGACGTCCGCCGCGCGCGTCGCGCACCACCTCGAAAATCTCTACTGGCAGGCCATCCTCTGGCGGGGCAGCATGCGGCGCGACAAGATTTTGCCCGTCGCCGACTGGGAGTCGCTTTCGACCTTGAAGCTCGTTTCGCCGGGCGTCTGCATCAGCTATGCGCCGGGGGACGAAGAGCCGCGGACCCTTTGCAGTCAGCTCGAGGGCGTCGGTTCCGCCGCGCCGGCATGGTTTGCGGCGGCCTATGAGCAGATATTCGGCGCCCATGCGCCGATCCTTCGGCCTTTGACCGTGCGGCAACCGGAAACCGGCGCAATCCTCGTCAAGGCGGACGCCGGCGCCGCCATCCGACAGGCCTGGCGGCAGATCTCGATCATCGTCGGCGTTGCGGCCTCCATGGCGATCTGCATGTGCCTCTTGGCGGCCGTCGCCATCGTCCACGCGTTGGCGCCGACCCGGGCCATTGTCTGCGGGCTGCGCCAGCTGGAGCAAGGAAACTACGCCAGCCGGCTGAAGGCGCTGACAAAAGGCGAGTTCGGGCTGATCGCGCGCGCCGTCAACGACCTTGCCGAACGGCTGGCGCAGACGACGGCGGAACGCGCCGCGCTGACGAAGCGGCTGTTCGAAGTTCAGGAAGAGGAGCGCCGCGCCCTCGCCCGCGACCTTCACGATGAATTCGGCCAGTGCCTGACGGCGACCCTCGCCTTCGCCGGCTCGATCGAGACGGCGGCGACCCGGATTGACCCCGGCGTCGCCGAGGACGCCCGTTCGATCGCGCGCGTCGCCAAGCGCATGATGACGACTCTTCGCGACGCGCTTGCCCGGCTGCGCTCGCAAGACCTCGACGAACTTGGGCTCGAAGCCTGTCTCGTTCAGCTCGCGGCGAGCTGGAACGCCAAAGCGGAACGAAAGGCGCTCATCCACCTGCGGCTCGCGGGCGACCTCGCCGACCTTCCTCAGACGATTTCGACGAGTCTCTATCGCATCGCGCAGGAATGTCTGACCAACGCCATGCGGCACGGCGACTCGAAAAATGTCTATCTGCGCGTCGAGCGCGCGGCGGCGGCCGACGGGCTCGTCGCGCTGACGGTCGAGGATGACGGCGGCGGCGACGCCTCCCGCCTCGCCGCCGCTTCCGGCCACGGCATTCTCGGGATTCGCGAGCGCATCGCGGCTTTTGGCGGAAGTCTGTCGATCAGCGACGCCACAAAAGGCGTGCGCGTCGTCGCGTGCATCCCGCTTGCCGCCTTCGACAACGCGCCGATGAAAGGTCTGGCCCCCGCATGACCACGATACTTCTCGTCGACGACCACCCGATCGTTCGCGAGGGATATCGGCGGCTCTTGGAACGCCAGCCGGATTACAGCATCGTCGCCGAAGCCGCCAACGCCGCAGACGCCTACCAAGCCTATCGGAAGGTTTCGCCCGACATCGTCATCATGGATCTTTCTCTGCCCGGCGCGAGCGGCGTCGAAGCGGTCCGCCACATCAAGCAGTGGGACAAAGGCGCGCGCATTCTGATCTTCACCATGCACAGCGGCGCGGCCTTTGCGCTGAAAGCCTTCGAGGCCGGCGCGTCCGGCTATGTCACTAAAAGCAGCGACGCCGCGGAGCTGCTCCGCGCGGTGGCGATCGTCGCCAGGGGCGGCCGGGCGCTCAGCGACGACGTCGCGCGAGAGATCGCCGCGGAGCGATTAGGCGAGGGCCGCGCGCTCGTCGATGAGCTTGGCCCCAGAGAGACAGAGATCTTGCGACTCGTCGCGTCGGGCAAAACGACCGAGGACATCGCCGGCATCTTAAATCTCAGTCCGAAAACCGTTCAGAACTACCACTATCAGATCAAATCCAAGATCGGCGCGCGCACCGACGCCCATCTCGTCTGGCTCGCCATTGGCGCGGGACTTGTCGGCGACCCCTCGGCGACCTCATAGGCTCCTTAGAGCCGATCACATGGAATCATGTGATCGATAAGGAATCGCTCAAAATCAAAATGTTGGAGCAGGTTCTCATCGAAAAAGTCTGTCAACTTTTTCGGAACCTGCTCGAAAGGAATTTTGCCCAGAGCGCCGCAGGAGAAAGGCCGGAGCTTCTGACCCTTCGCGCAGCTACGCCTTTAATGCGAACAGCGGAGCCTGGCGATGGTCAAGAAGACACTCACTCACCTTTTATTATCGGCGCTCATCACAATCGCGACCGGGGCCGTCATGACCGGCGCTCGCGCGCAATCCTCGCCGCCTTTCAAACTCGCGGTTTTCGACATCGAACTCGACGACTTCACCGCGGGGGGGCCGATCGCCGGGGAAAGCCCCGAAGAAACCGCGCGCCTCGAGCGGATGACCGCGCTGGCGCGCAAACTCTTAGCCCAATCGGGCCTGTTCGAGATCATCGACGGAAGCGCGGCGACGGATCAGAGGGTCAAGGACCATTGGCTGCGCAAGTGCAACGGCTGCGACGCCGACATCGCGCGCAGACTTGGCGCAGACCTGTCCTTCGTCTGCTTCTTTCGAAAAGTCAGCGTGATGGAGCAATATCTCGAAATGCGCATTCGCGATGCGCGCACGGGAGAACTGGCGCATATCTCGCAGACGGATCTGCGCGGGGAAACCGACCAGTCGTGGACCCGTGCGCTCAAGTTCCTGATGAGATATCATCTTGTCGGGCCAGAACTGGAGCGTCGAAACCACCCGCTTCAGCCGTGACGGCGGCGCCCGCTTTCCCTGAGGTCATGGTTAACAGGTTATAACCAACCGCCCCCGAATCGCCCGATTCCACGCCTATTCCGGCTAAGCGCCTCAGGCGCTATTATATAAGTGGCGTTTTCAAGCGATCCCGCGCGTTCAGCGGCGGGTAATGGGGCTAGGCGGATGATCTTCTCGAAGTCCACTTTGGTTGCGGCGGCCAGCATATTGTTGATCGTGTTTGGCGCCGCCGCGCCCAGCCGCGCGACCCCGTCGATCGTCATCGATGTCGCGTCGGGCGCCGTGCTTTCGCATGATCAGGCGACCGCCTCCTGGTATCCCGCCTCCGTGACGAAGCTGATGACGGCCTATGTCGCGCTCGACGCGGTGCGCCAGGGACGCATCTCGCTCGAGACGCCGGTGATGATGTCGCCGCGCGCATGCAGCATGGCGCCTTCCAAGATGGGCTTCAGACCCGGCTCGGAAGTCACCCTGCAAAATGCGCTCGTCATGCTGATGGTGAAGTCCGCCAATGACATCGCCGTCGCCATCGCCGAAGGCGTGTCCGGCTCGGTCGAGGCGTTCGCCGACGAGATGAACCGCCACTCCGCCGCCCTCGGCATGACGCAGTCGATATGGGTCAATCCCAATGGCTTGCCCGATACGCGGCAGGTCACGTCGGCCCGCGACCTCGCCATTCTCGGCCGCGCGCTTTACCTGCAGTTTCCCGAGCACGCCAATCTGTTCAACATCGGCGCGATGCAGCTCGGCAAGCAGATCATCCCCACGCACAACCATCTTCTCGGCCGTTATGCCGGCGCCGACGGCATGAAGACCGGTTTCACCTGTTCGGCGGGATTCAATCTTGTCGCCTCCGCCACACGCGGCGGCCGCCGTTTGATCGCCGTCGTCCTCGGCGCGCCCAATCCGATTCTGCGCACGGCGAAGACGGCGGCCCTGCTCGATCGCGGCTTCCAGAGCGGCGCGGCCGTCGCCTCTTTGGCGTCCCTGCCCAGCTCCGGCCCAACGGCGGCGCCCGACCTGCGCGAGTCCGTGTGCCGCCATCGCGGCCCGGCGGCGGCTGAATTCATGGCGGAGATCGAGGACGCTTCGGCGCCGGTCGTCTCTGGCGTGCCGCTGCTCGACGCGCTCGGCGGCGCTCCGCAGCAGCAGATGAACGCCAAGGAGATCGCGCATCTGCCGCGCCCGCGTTTTGAGCCCGTGTCCGTCTATGTGGGACGCGCGCCTGGCTATGCCGGGCCGGTTGCGAGGGCCCGCGCGCCGGGCGCGCCGGTCGGCGAACAGCCTGATCTTGCCGCCTATGCGTCGCCGCCGGAGGCGGGCGACGCCAGCGCCTCGCCGATCAGCAAGCCCGCGCCCGACGCCGTATCGCTGCGACGCGCCAAACACGCCAAGGCAGCGAAAGCCGCGCGCGCCGCCAAGGCGGCAAAAGCGGACGCCGCAAAGGTCGACGACATCGTCGCCGAGGAGCCAACCTCCAAGCCCAAGGCGGCGAGAAGCGCGACGAAGCCGAAAGCGGCCGCAGCGCAAAAGCCCGCGGCCTCGAAGGCGCACTCCGCCGCCGAACCGGGTAAGAGCTGAGAATCTTAAAGGATCAGGGGAATCGGGCGAAGGATTTTTTCCTCACCCTCATCCTGAGGAGCCGCCACAGGCGGCGTCTCGAAGGACGAGGGTGAGGAAAAACAGGCGAAAGCTGGCTTCCTCGTCCTTCGAGACGCGTGCTGCGC
>JALHNR010000233.1 GCA_022843525.1 Methylocystis sp.
TGCCGATCACTTGATCGCTGGCGCGTCCGGTTAATGATCTTCAGGGCAAGTAATCGCTGTTTCATAAACGTGTGAGACGACCAACCACCTCCTTGCATTCCTCACGACGGAGCCAACTGTCGAGGTCGGTGCGATCCATTCGAAGGCAATGCCGGTGACTGACGACGCCGGACGAGGTCGAGACCTGGATGACCGGCCCTCCCGACGAAGCCCTGAAGCTGCAGAGGCCGCTGCCGGATGGGGCGTTGCGGATTGTCGCCCGCGGCGTCAAAGAATATCCTGCGGGACCGACGACATGACTGAGTTGCGCGTTCTGAGGTCGCGACGAGGGTCCGTTGTGAGCGCGGGAATCCGTCATGCCGGTCCAAGCCTAGAGGTGCTCCTGGTGCATCCGGGCGCCCCTACTGGCGAAAAAGGATGAAGGGGCATGGTCAATCCCCAAGGGCGAGTTGGAAGAAGGTGAGGTGGCTGCCGCGCGCCGTGAGTTCACGGAGGAGACTTGCGTCGCACTTTCCGGATTGCTGGATTCCGCTCTGCAAAATTCGCCAGCGTGGCAGCAAGCGGGTGATTGCGTTCGCCGTCGAACGCGATGTCGACGTCCAGAGCGAAAGAAGCAACACTTTTGAAATCGAGAGTTGCCGCCGAAAGGCGGACGAACGCAAAGCTTTCCTGACGCGCCGAGTGGTTCGACCTGCCATCCGCCCATGCAAAGCTTCTCGAGGGCCAGCGCCCACGGCTCGATCGGCTCGCCGCACTCGTTGCCCAACTTGGAAGGAATGTGCCATGACGGACCCCTTCGATCTCCAGCGCTTCCTCGATGCGCAAACGCCAACTTACGCGCGGGTCCTCGCAGAATTGGGCCGCCGTCAGAAGCAAAGCCATTGGATGTGGTTCATCTTCCCGCAGATTGCCGGGCTCGGATATAGCGCGATGGCCCAACGCTTCGCAATCGCGTCTCGCGAAGAAGCCGCGGCCTATCTCGGCCATTCCATTCTGGGACCCCGACTCAAAGAATGCACGGCGCTCGTCAGTGCTGTCGGGGGCCGCGCAATCCGTGAAATTCTCGGTAGTCCAGACGATCTGAAATTCAAATCCTCGATGACATTATTCAGCGCGGACTCGTCGGATCCGGAATTCCCCGCGGCAATCGCGAAATTCTACGACGGAAAGCTAGACCAAAGAACGCTGGAACTGCTGGAACTGAAGCGAACATGACCCTCATGGCAGAAACCGGCCGGCGCCGACTCAGACCGGCTTGTGCGCAATTATTGGCGTGAGGTTGAGGCTAGCGGATCAGCGGCTTCAATCGGGCCTGGAGCTCGGCGGCGGCCGTCTTATTAAGACGATGGTCGCCTTGAGCATCGCTTGCAACATGGCGGCGAGGTGTCAACCGCGCTGATACACTCACCTAAGAGGCATTTTCGCCCGCAACGCAGCATCACCATCGGGAGTAATCCGGTACGTCCGGCTGTCGCTACCGCTCTCGACCCAGCCCTTCGCAATCATTTTGAAGACGGTGCGATGAGTAGTCGGCCCTAAGGCCTTCAGTGTCATCTCGCCTGAGGCCCGCAATCGTTGTAAGGCGTCTCGCTCGGAGTTCGTCGGAAGATGACTAGCGCGCGCTGGCACTTCTGTCCTTTTTGTACTATCACCCACCGGGCTCGGGGGTGCGGCCCCGTTTTGAGGAGCGTTGCCAAGGCCAGCATCCCTCAATCTCGGTTTCCAGTGCGAAGCTGAGGAACGTTCTAATTAGGATGATTCCAGCCAGCAAACCAACACTCTCTGTCGCCAGAGGTGAAGTGAAGGTGGAAAAATTATATCCGCCCCTACCAGCAGCTCAAGGCCAAGCAAGATTTCCCGCCCGAGATTGGAGCGGAAACGCTCATACGCGAGCAGCCGATGTCTGTGTCACCGTTACGATGTTCTTTTTCAGGGCTCCCCTTCCGGGCTTGTCGGTCTGGCCGAAAGAACCTTTGTCTCCTGACGCCGATCGTCCGCTGGTGTTTCCTGCTCTGGATGATGATTAAACATCGTCACCGTCTAGCGTTCTGCCGTATGTCTGATCTGACCACAATACTCTACGCATTCAACTACGGGGGAAATGACATTCGATAGCGATCTACATCCTCAATTTCCTGGTCCTCGTCGAGCCACTGCCCGGCGCCGAGCAATACTCGGAGCATCTTGCATCGTTCCTGCACTCGCTTAACCATATGGGCTTCATAGGTCCCTTCCTGGTAGCAATACACGACTTCAACTTTTCTTGCCGCGGAATGATTTCCGCCGAGCCTATGGACCCGGCCGATTCTCTGCTCCATATGGGCGGGATTCCATGTCAGGTCGTAAAGCACGACTCTCCGACAGTACCGATGGAGATCGATTCCCTCCTGCCCCCTGGGAGTTGCTATCAACAAAACCGGTGCGGATGGCAGATTGAACTTTTCGATCGCATGGGAATCCGACGACTCGCCATCGGAATCAAATCGAATTACGAGCGGCAACCGTCGGCCACGACCTAGTACGTTTTCGAGCGCGAGGAGGCTCTGTTCCCCTTGCGCGAAAGCACGCCGAGAGTGCTTAGCCCACCATCGCCGAACGGCGAGAGGGTTCCATCGTTCTGGTGCATCGGGACTATGTGCCAGAATTTTCCCAAGGACGCGCGTGGCCCTGGAGCTAAATCCTAAAAGAGTCTCTAAGCGATCAACCTGTCGTCGCCAATAGTTGCTACGACGTGATAATTCGGAGGTCCTAGTTCCCAGACTCGCACGAAGGAGCTTGTGAAGCAGCATGGCGGTAGCGTTACGTTGCGTAAACAGAACGACTTTCCTGCCATTCAAGGCTAGTTTGGTAAGCTCGATAACTGCAGTAATCATCTTCGGGTCAGGATGAGCGCCCCCGTTCGCGTCGCTGACGACACGACTAAACAATTCAGACCAGCCTTCGACCGATACTAACGGTGATCTCTCGAACGATTGGACTGCGGCTGCCCACGAAGAACATAGCGACTCGCGACGACTCGCGATATGTGTGTGTTCCTTCTCAGAAAGTACTCCGTCAATTATACGCTCCAGGAGAAGAGTCGGGACAATGGCGTTGTCTTTTGCGATCGCCTTCCATATCTTACTGTGTCGCTCATTGGTGTGATCCCAGGTGTCTCGCACAATGAATTTTCGTAACGTAAGTTCTAGGGAAGTCTGGCCGGCGAAGTGCTCACCCGCCTCAACAGCTCGGGCAAAGTCCGCCAAGGGAAGCCGCTCAATCTCTTCAACAAATGAGCGCGAAGACGTACTAGCATGACGGAACTCCAGTAACCGGCGCCTGAATTGTTCTACGGACAGCGCGAAGGGCGTTGCTGTAACGAAGAGGCACTTGCGAAAGCGCTTGTGCAGCAACCGCGTGACGACTCGTTGACGGGCCGTGCCTTCGAGCTTGTGAGCTTCGTCAACGATCAACAGGTCGATTTGGTGAGCAAGCGTCTGCCGATGACTGTCAGCCACGAATACGTCGATCAGATCACGCACCCGACGAGGCCGAACCTTCCATTCTTTCTCAAAGGGATCGAAGCATTCGCGAAGGAAGCGGTGGGCCTCGCTAGCTGATATTCGGAACGGTGAAAGAGTGCGACGAAAGTCAAACGGGCCGATAATCTTCTGAGTTAATAGTCGACGTTGGTCCGTGGACAGATATACGCCATAGCAATCATTCGTCCATTGCAAAAGAGACTTAAGAAATGAAGCCTCCTCCAACTTGTCGCTGTATTTCTTCAGAGTTTCATATGATCCGATTGCAAGCTGAGGCGGAACATCTTCTTCATATGCGACGCGGAGCGCTTCGAAGGAGGTAAAGGATAACGGTTTCCACTCACCGGACACTTCAAATTTTTGATGATAACGCGGACGACAGTTGGCCTTCATTTGCTCGGACCATCGAGAAGCCCATTCTTTGGCCATATGGCGGCTATGCGTGAGAATGACGACGCGAGCATCTTGCTTTTTCGCAAGCAGCGCGAACGCAACCCCGAGCGCAACATAGGTCTTTCCTTTTCCGACCTCATCGGCGAGGAGGACGCCCGGGACCTTTTCTTCATATAAACGCCGATAAACGCCGGCCGCCCTACGATTTTGCTTTCGTAACTCCTCCATCTCATCTGCGATGACATCATTGTTTAAGCGAGCGTAGCGAGTGAGATCACATGGGCGTCCACTCCCGAACCATTCTGACTCCATCAAGAAACTCCACCGGCAACAAGAAGGAGTTGTTTTTGCGCGGTGGGAGGGAGGAGTCGAAGGTCGAGCCGCTCGCGGAAATCTTGCTCGATCTCTTTTAAACGGGAAGAGAGCCGTTTCTCTCGGACCTCACGATCCCATGCGGCGATTGCAACGAAACGTACCAACTCGGCGCGCACCCACCCACGCCATATCCTCTGTTCCATCATCAGGTCGGAGCCACTCGGTTCGTGGCTATCATAAATGCCCTGCAGAATGCGCAACGTAAAGTCGCACTCTGCATCGGACCAAAATGGCGAGCGAAGCCTCTGAAGAGTGTAACGCAGGCGAGACGCAAGATTACGGACCTGGTCGGACGGAGCGAACGGTTCGCCGTTCCGCGATGATCGCCGTTGCGACCCGCCGGATCGCAAAGGCCCGTTGCGCGCCAATCCGTTACTTGGGTCCGAACCGAGAAGGGAGAGCCAATCCTCTGCAGTCATTGCTGGGTCAAAGGTCCCGATTAGCATCTGATCGACAAGGGGAACTTCAATAGGACAATGCCCGGAAACAACGCGGGGTCCTTTCCTTTTGGAAATCTTTGGTACGGTTGTAAGAGCACCATGCACGGCATCAATCTCGAAGGCATGTATTTGATTGTCGGCATCTACAGCTAGACGTCGTTTCCCGTAATAAACGCTAGTATCATTGCGGTCGTGGGCGTCCATCCATGTCAAAGACAATGTCCGCTTTGCTGGATCCAAAACAACCCGTGAGAGAGCAGACCACACCTGTTCCGACGTTCGGTCGGGGGGCTCGAATCGTAAGGTACTTAGGCGCCGCCCTTCGCCGGCATTGAGGTAATCCAAGAATGAGTCCAGTCTAGAGCCGCTGATGTCCGCGATCCATGCCACCTCTATGTTGCGTCGCGGGAGAAGTAGCGCGCGCCTGCTTGGATTAGGCGAACCTAAGAGGATCCTTGCTCGGCGGGCTTGACCATTTCGATACACGATCGCAACAAGCTTGCCGTGGAGCGGGCCTGGGTCAGGGAGAACTGGAAAGAAGCGTAGCCGATCATCATTTCCCAGCTCGTTGGCGAATTGTTCGAACAAGGCTCTATCGCCTTGGACACACAGCTGGCGACCATCATTCGAAAGACGTGGAAGATAGAACCGGTATTTGGCTCTTGGAAATCGGCTGCGGAGCGTGCCGAGCCACCCATGGTCAATCGGATCGACGGTTGCTGCCTGCTCGAAGAACGGCGCTAGAAGGTGTACTTCCCGCACGTCTCGGGGGCAACGAGACAGAAAGGCCGGTCCGATCGGTCCGTCCAAGCTTGTCGTAAATCGGCCAAACTGAAGGGATGTATGTTCAGCGTCCGTCGTGCTTGCTCGAATTGTACGCGCAGCGTCACTTGGAAGCCTTGCCAGGAGGCGCCTGAGTGATTTTGGCAATGTTCGGTCGCCGGGTTCGTGAATAAGGGCGATCTCACGATTCGACCGATATCCGGATTGTGTGAGGTTTCCCGACCCCGAAATCCAAATGACTGCCTGATCGAGAAGAACTATCAGGAGCTTTGGATGGAACAGCTCTGGTCCTTGGTAGAGGTGAACACGATATCGTTCGCTAGGTGTATGCTCGCGGTACATTTTCCGATCGCAGATCACATCGATAGGGATCCGCTTTAGATCGGAGTGATCGATCTGCAATGCATCGGCCACGCGTTTCAATATTTCGTCAAAGATCGACCCATCAAATGGAAATGAACAGCCCAGAATGGCCCGCGGTTGAGATCTACCCGCCGCCAGGCGCGCGCACAGCCGTTCTATTGCCGAGGCCTTATCGCGTTCTAATTCCACCGGGGCTCCATCTTGTTTCTTTGATCAGGTGCGCCGCGATCTTAAAACGAAAATCTCTCCCAGCGAATTGCGGCTGGTATTTCACAAGAGACTTCTCACCCAGGCGTGTTATCCAGACATCGTTACCTCGAATGGAATTGACAATGTTGGCATGAAGATCGATTAGTTCTTGCTCGACATGGACCCCGTTGCTAAGCGCACGCCAAGTGCCCTCAAGTGCTTTTGCTATCGGCTGGTTTAACCAGGCTTCCGTAATGGGTCGACGCTTTCGAATGAGAGCGCTAGCATTTCGCAACCGAGCTCGCCGTGATGGGCTGAGACTTGCCCGTCCCGTCATAAGTTCGCAAAAGGCTTCGATCATTTCTTTCTCGGCTTCAAGAACGGCAGCGCACGCGTTAGCAACGTTTCGTTGGTCAGGTGCTAAATGAGCAGCTAGCTTTCCCCAAGAAGTCGCCGCCGCGTTCACCAAGAAGGCTTGCGCCGCACAACTCATGCGGTTGTCTTGAAAGAGGTGGTGGCCTAACGACTTGCGACATGCGCGAACCTCAGCTTCGGTCGAGCTAAAAGCAGCGGCTAATTCAGGCCAACTTGTAAACGCCTGATTACGTGCCGTGAACCTGACACCCCGAATTAGTCTTTCTCCATGATCGGTCAGCTTGAGCGCTGAGGTTTCAACGAGGCCAATCGCGCGCAATGACGCGATGTAGCTTCCGAGCAAGCCGGTCGCCCGTTCGTTCTCTAGAATGCGTTTGTTAACATTGGGACGAGTGCCCTTGCATAGGCTTGCGACTTCCCTCTTGCCTAGGTAGTCTCGGCGAGTCGTGAACCGGTGCCAGTATTGCTTTAGGGCGCGTTCAAATCTGCGAAATTCCTCCCATACGTTGGCGTCGACCGTCGGATTCGCGCGCTGCGCTGCCCAGCGCAGGCCGACGAGGATCCAAACATAATCGTCGGCGTGTCGAGTCGCCCCCGTAATATGAGGCACTAGGCAATCGGACATCGCCTCGCGCAGCGCGTCGAGTCCAAGAGGATCGCCGGTCCTCTCGTATAGCCGTTTGTGTGGAGCGTT
>JALHNR010000234.1 GCA_022843525.1 Methylocystis sp.
GGCAAACAGGTCGTGTTTGCCTGCCGCTCCGGTCGCCGCTCGATCACCGCCTCGGTGGCGGCGCAGGACGCAGGCTATCCGTACAGCGCGCATCTGGCCGGCGGCATTATCGCCTGGAAGCAAGCCGGATTTGATATTGAACGATAATTTCGGTGCATATCCGCCCCATGGTGCGTTTTAGATGTTTGCGGCACGTTCCTGGTGCTCCGGGTCGTGGTGGGCATAGGTCTTTTCGAGCGTCCTGACGGTCATCCCAAGGAACCCCGCCGCCTCGAATAGCGGGACGCCCTTTTGAGCCATCCACGTCGCGCGGGTGTGCCGCAGAGTGTGGCGGGTCACGTCCTTAAGCCCGGCAGCCTTGACGACCTTGCGCCAAGCGGTGTGCGGATCGGCTACCTGCCGGGGCGGCAAATGAGGGTGTTCCCGAAAGTGGCAAACGCAACCATTTCCACGGTCAAGGCGGTGCCAGCGGCGAAGGTGCGCCAGGATTCGACGGCCGAGCCGGACGCGCGGAGCCTTCTTGTTCTTCGACTGAGGGCCACGGCTCCTAATCAGGACGCCAGCGCGTAAGTCGATCTGGTCCCATTGAAGCGCCAGGATTATGCCCGGCCTTGAGCCGGTATAGAGGCCCAGCAGGATCATGCGGCGAATGTGCTGATAGGGCTTGGCGGCCCTGAGCAGCCGCGCCGCCTCTGACCGCGTAAGCCATCGCTCGCGCGGTGGCGGCTCATCAGGTCGCCAGAATTTTGGCATGATCGCCAGCGGGCCGAACTTTTCATGTCCGTGCCAATAGGCCGTTGCGGCGTGCAGGAATTTCAAGTCGGACGCGGCGCTTGAACCGCCACCACGAAGCCGCGCGTACTCCCGGCACGTCTCAGTCGAGATATCGGTAGTCCGCTTGCTGCCCCACCACTTGAGCAGGTTTCCGAGAATGTACGCGATATTGCGGGCCGTCGCCTTGTGGGGCGCGACCTCCGAGCCATAAACGCTAAGCACGTCCGCGATCATTGGCGCGCTCGCTGGTTCGGGGTCATGCTTCTCCCCGATGTATTGCGCGAGATATTTTTCAGCCGCTGCACGGTCTCGTTCGCCGCAGCCAGTGCGGATTCGGAGCGTGCCGTCTCGGATGGTCCACTTCTTGCGTTGCGGATCGAGGTAAAGTCGCGGGCCTTTTGATCGACGCGGCATTTCGTGACCATCTCTCTAATGTCGCCTGGGGTCGTATAGTATCGGCGGCCGATCTTGTAGATTGTCAAGCGACCGCGCCCGGCTTCTGCACGCAAAGTCAGCACCGTAAACCCAAAGTGTTGGGCGGCGTCCTGTAGCGTGATCGGGTCGGTATCGGTCGTCATTTTACGGCCCTTACACCATATTAATGATTTACGCGCGCAATCGGTTTTCGAGAACGCAGATCGCCTGCGTCAGGTCACGTTCCATTTGCGCCGTGATGTCCACTGCGTATTCACGGTCGCGGGGCGCGTCGAAACCTTCTTGGACCCTCTCATCGTAGGTCTGCTTATCGAGGCTTCCGTGCAATGGGTTCAATAAACCCAGCAAGGTCAGAAGTGTGTCCCGGTCCGTAGAGCCAGGGGTCTGTTGATTAAAAATCGAGACCACGCTTTTAGCCGCATGCTCTGGCATGCATGGCGCTAGAACGATTTCTAGCCCGGCCTCTATGGCGCGAGGGTCGGTCGTCTCAATGCCCCAAAGCTTGGGCCAAGCCATCGCATGAAAAGCCTTCCACAGCGGCTCCTCGTCAGCACATGCCGCGCACAGACCATCCTTGTTGATCGGCGCGGCGCCGCATTTACAGGTGCCTGGCTCTCTGGGAAGTTCAGGGGAAAATCCTGCTGGTGCCCCACCAGTCCATCCGGTATTGAGGCAATCGACGCAGCCGAATGGTTCAGGCGCGCCCAAGGCGCAGGACATGCAAACACCGGCTCGCTGAGCAATATTTTGCCAAGTGGTCAGTTCCGTTTGGAGATTTTTGACAGCCTCAGCCGGTGTTGTGTGGCTATCTTCGATGCCAAGCGCATGCACCACCTCGTCAATATCGTTTGCGTCCGGAAGGGACTCCTCCAGCGCGCATTTAATGGCTGACGCTATGTACCGCTCCCACGTTCCGTCAGTGTCCACGTTGAACATCTTGTGTTCGCGGACTTCCTCGACGACTTTTCGCGCTCGATCCTGCGGGGTCATTTTTGGCTCTCGAATGTTACGGGCAATGGGTGTTTGCGCGCATGTTTGCGCTTCGCTTTCGTGTCGTTCAAAATCCAAGAATCTGCCTTTTCCCGCCAATCCTCTTTGTGAGGCTCAGCCATGTTTTCCCATTGGGCGTGGCCGGTCATTGCCTTTTCGAAAAGAGATTTTGCGAGAGTTTCGCGCTTGGTTTGCCCAAACGTCGGGTCGGTCGGGGACCAATGGCACCCATCGCCGCATGGCGATCTGTGCCAACTCTGGCAATATCCACAGAGACGCAGGTCCGCCTCTAAGATCATTTGCGACTCCCATCCGGGTTGTAGCTGCGCCGCGATAGCCACTGCTCGGCACCCGAGCGCGTCTTGAAGGTTTTGCTCTCGGAGAAAGTCAGGGCAGTGAACTTGCCATGGAGTTCGAAGATGCCCCGGCTGATCGTTTCGTTGTTGCCTTGGTCTTGCGTGTGCATATTCGCCTCCCTTGCGTTTCGATGATTAGATGATATCATGTATTTATCGGCGGTCAATAGGTGATATCAACTATGGGGCGAAAAAAGATCAATGAGGAACAGATGCCAGCCCGGCTCCCGGCCGGGACGCTGGCGCGAATGGATGCCGCCTTGGACGAGGGCGAGAAGCGTTCGGACCTGCTTCGAGAGGCCGTTGAGCGGGAGTTGAAGAGGCGCGAGCGGCATCGAGTAAACTCTTAATGAGAGACAAACGCTAGAGAGACGAAGGGGGCTAAGCCCCCAACGCCCTCCGAATTGCGCCGAGCGCCCCTTCAATGTCACCAACGATGGTGTGCGACTCTCGAACGCTATCATTCAGCCGTTGCATGGCTGGCGGGGCTTGAGCTTCAGTGCAGGCACTTTCGCCAGCGGACGGGTATGGTCCACCGACCGCTCGCGCGATGTCGTGCATCTGGCCGCTGAGTTGGTGGAGACGCTTGTTCAGGTCATCGATTGACGATAGCGCGCCAGCCAGTGTCGGCGTCGCTTGAACCGCGTTAGTGGCATATCCGCTGGCAATGTTGCCGCCAATAGCGGCCCCACCCACGCTGATACCCTGCTTGCGGTAGGAATCCTTTTGTTCAATTCCGAGCATAATCTATCTCCTGTTGAGGGTTGTACGCACTGTGACAAAAATCCGGTATTAATGAGAGCAAGCGCTAATCGCGCGGCGGCGCGGGCAACGGCATCCAGTGCGTCGGATCGATGTGCTGTCCGTCCAATTGGATTCTCCAGTCGCCAGTGACGGCTCCAGGATCATACTGCGCAATATGTGGGTTGCTCTCGCTCTCATCGCCCCAATCGCCAGAACCGGTTGCGACAAGAACGTAGGTTCCGTCTTTCGGTGCTGTGCTGATTGGCTGCCAGCAGGCCATGAAATCAACTCTCGCGATTTCATCAGGCGATGCCGGAGTAATTCCAGATCGGATGCTAGTCATTTCTCTATCCTTCATGGCTTATGAGCGCACAGTTTCGCCGCTTGCGAAGGCAGCCGCTCCGTGCATCAATCCATGCTGCGACTTCGCGGCATTGGCTTTATCGATTGCGTTGTGGAGCGCGTCCGCCAAAGTCGCAGGGTGCAGCAGGCTCCCATCTATACCCTGGTCGAACACTTCAAACTGAAGAAGCCAACTGTCGGCCCCCGTCCTATCCGGTCCTACTGTGGCGTCAGCGGACACCGAGCAATTGCCGAGCGAGAACCACCAACCTGGCAGTTCACGGTAAAGCCGCTCAATGGCTTCGCTTATCCCTACGGTGCAGCTTTCAGCACACCATTCGTAGGCTACCCCGCGTGGGCGTAGATCAGTCATTTGAAACCTCATTGGTTCGCCTAGAGGGGCGCTCAAACGCCTCCGCATTTCTCACTAAGGCGAACTGTAGGGTGCCCGCGAAATGGTAATCGCGCCCCAGCGGTATGATTTTGTCGCCCAGCTTCAGATAAAGCCACTCGCCGGGGCCAGCATCGGTTACGCGCTCCTCGCGGACAATCTCTGCGTTGAGCAAGGCTTCCTGCATCATCGATCCGTACCATTTGCTTTGTTCGGCCATTATTGGGCCTCCGCTGCGGTTTCCTTGGGATACGCAGCCTCAAGAGCATTTGTGACGTTCAGGAAAACGGCAGCCTTGTCGGTGTCGCCCGCTAATGAGGCTAGCCTAAACTCCATACAAGCTCGGAGGAAAAGCTGGCGGGCCATCCCTGGCTCTTCTGCGATTACCGATGCCGCTGGGGTGAGCGACTCAATAAAATCTTTGCTTTCTTTTAAAGGCATCCCCGTCGCGACGCGGTACGCCCTTATAGCGTCGATCTTGCCAGCGTTACCGCGTCCAATCCTGACGGCAGCCTCTTGCAAGGCGTTTTCAAGCGACTCTATCCGGCGTTCATTTTCAGTCATTTCAGGCCCCTTATGTCCCGTTAGCGGCGGTAACGCTGTTCCGGTCGGGGGTCTGCGCCGAACTTGCCCAAGATGGCGCACACACCCTCACCAATCGAGTGCATTACGACTGCCAAAGCTGCGAGAATGATGGGGGTGAGGATAAGCCCTACACCGACCAGCACCATTCCAAATACTAGATCAGCTGTGTTGGAGTACCCAATCCACGCAACGATTGCGTAATCGAGCAGAACAAAGGCGGCGATTGCCGCCAGCCCGGCAGCCTGTTCTATAATTTCGCGCCTCGGTTCGTTTCTGATGTTGTCGAGTGCCATTTGTTTATCCTTTCCTCGTTGAGAACATCACTCAGTGTTGCGCCTGGATGATCGTCACGCCCGCGTCGTGGTCGCCTGTGTTTAAATAAAGCGCCATCGCCACAAACAACGGATCGATCATCGCTTGGTCCCAGAATGCGTGCTCTTTCCCGCCGTGCTGCCGCCCGTGGCATTCCCCGCACAAAGGCACTGTCCATCTGTCATGCGGCTTTTGGCCTACGCCGGGGTTCACCTTCGCGGCTCGAACGTCGCTGAACCGAATATGCGCCGCCTGCGTCCCGGTATTATCGAGGCACACAAGGCAGGGCAGTTGGCGGATGAACGCCAAGTGCTTTTCATCGTGCTGGCGCGGGTCTTTTTGTCTCACGCGGCGCGCTCCTGGTGGTCGCCAAACTCAACCTTGTGTTCCGCGCCGAACATCAGGATCAGCTCGATCAAATCGCTCATCTCGTCTTTCGACAGGTCAGAGGACGACCGGCCAAGGTTCACAAAGCCCCGACCGTCCAGCGCGGGGACAAGTCTGCTTTCCCGTTTCAGACCGTCCAGAAACACAAGCTTCCAATCGTCCGGCGTGAGGTGCTGGCCGTGCCATTGAAGCTGGCGCGATACATCGGTCAGCAGTGCCCACATATGATCGTTCTGCGGCAGGCTGCGCTTGGATCGCTTGAACTCGATCCGCGTGCCCTCTGGGGCTTTAGAGGCCCAGGCAACCGCACGCTGGCGATCCGCCGACGTGTTGATGGTCAGGAGGGCGCGGCTCATCGGAACTCCGCAGCAAACGGGATATCGTCATCGAGCGCGTCTTTCATCGACGCGCGGCGACCCTCCTGCGGGACGGCTGGCCGGGTTTCTTCCTGCGACTTGCTGTCCTTTGGCTTGACCGAAAACGAAAGGGAAGGCGCGCCTTCCTTGGCGTCCGGCTTCTTCTTCCATGCCGATACCCAGTACTCCTTGCCATCGACGTTCAGCGAGCCGGTAAAGTCCGGGTCCTGCTTGCCGTCGCGCTTCTTCTTGTTCGGCCAGACGCTGCCGCGATTTTTGTCGTCAAACTTGCCAGCCATTATGCGGCCTCCTGATTTTGACCAACGCGGTCGAGGGTTTGTTCAAGGTGACGGCGCTGGGCGACCCGCAGCATGGGGAACATGCCCTTGTATTTTTCGCGGAAGGCCGGGACATCGCTGGGCTGCGTGACGGTTTCCTTCACAACGGCCAGCAGAACCCGATACGTCGCGACATCGGTCGGGTTGCCCCATCCGGCCTTTTGCGCTGCCTTGTCGTGGACATCATCAAGCTTCGACCGCTCGTCCTCTTTGATCTTGAAGGACTTGCCAAACGCCTCGATAGCGACCCACGGCGCTTTCAAATCGTACAGATAGCGACCAATCCCGAAGCGGACGGCGGCGCGCTTGAAGGCGTCTGACAGCGCGCCCTTTTCGCCCTCGAAATCGGTCTCGCCAGCTCCGTCAGCCTTCCAAATCCAATCGCCATTCGGGAAGCGGACGCCTAGATTGCAGATGATCGAACTGGCGAGGCCCGCCGAGTAGTTGTCTTGCCAGTTTTCAGGCCCGCAAATGGAGTCGAGGCGATCCATGACCGTTCTCGCGTCGATGTAGGCAAGGGCCATGCCCTTGGTTTTGTCGCCCGTGGTGGACCCCACGCGCCAATCAATCATTTCGGTGGCGAAGGGGGCCGACATGGCGTCAAAAAGCTCTTGGGCGGTTTCGTAGTTCATGGTCATCACTCGGCGGCCTGTTGGTTGGCTTGAAGATCGAACCGGAGGAACCGCAACCGGCGCTCGATGCCTTCGATGTCGGCCAGCGCCAGCGCCCTAGCGCCGCCTGGCCGGTGCGCCAGCGATGTCAGGTCGTCCACGGCGCACTGGATTTCGTGAACCTTGCGCTCGACCGTCACGGCGTCCGTCATGTCGTTTTCCTCGTTCAACTGCTGCAACTTGAGGTCTGCAAGACGACCAACGAGCGTTCCCGTGGCTTTGTGGTTGCGTTCCATGAACTTGATCCGCCGTTTCAGACTTTCGATTTGTTCGGCTTTGGTCATTCGCGTTCATCCGCAGAGAATAACGTCGAGCGCCTTGGCGTTGACCACCAACACCGCGACCGCCAGCGATCCGCAGACCATCATCGCGATTGATATGCGGTAGGCGTATTTGTCGGCGGTCATGGCATTGCCTTCAGCGCGGCCATGGTCTGATCATGAAGCGC
>JALHNR010000235.1 GCA_022843525.1 Methylocystis sp.
CACCGCCCTGGCCGCCACCTTGGCCGCCGCCGCCCCAGCCGCCGCCGCCTTTACCGCCGCCGCCACCCCCGCCTTGGCCGCCGCCTCCGCCTTGGCCGCCGCCCCAACCGCCGCCAGCAGCGCTGGCCGCGATGGGCATCGCCAGCGCGCCGATGAGCGCCGCGACCACAGAAATGTTCTTGAAAGCTGACATGACTCCACCTTCCCTCGAATTGCTCAGCGCGATCCGCGGTCCTGCGGAGGCTTGGACTGAGGCATGACCCCACAGTGTCTATGTGGCGTCGTTTCTACAATTTGCGAACGCTCGAATCCGACGCCGCAAGTGAGCGGCTTCACGAAAGCGCCTTAGGACGCTCTGAAGTCACTATGCTCTTCTGCGACGAAGGGCGGTGCGTGGCCGCACATCGCGTTGTTCGCGCTTATGCGCGCGCATCGCTTGAAGTCGGCCGCGCGCCATTGCTTTCGTGAAGTGAGCGGCTATAGTCCGCGCCCGTTCGGCGCTTGGAAATACTCCGCGTCGGGCTCCGAGCCCTTTAAAGAGATTTTCGCGATGAAGCTGATCCCGGACGCTTTGGCCCAAGCCCAGACGCCCTCACCGCCTGCCGCCGAAACGCCTGCGAGCCCGCCGGCCCAGCCGACCGCGCCTTCCCCGCCGGCGTCGCCGACCCCGCCACATCCGCCGACCGCCACCCAGACGGGTCAAGCCGTCGAGACGCCGCCCGAGGCGCACCAGCCTCCGACTATGCCGGAGATGCTTGGACAGCTTATTCCCATCTTCGTGGTGATGGGCATCGTCTACATCTTGGTGATCCGCCCGCGCTCCCGACGCGAGAAGGAGCAGCTTGCGCAGCTACGCAATGTCCGACGCGGGGACACGCTTGTCACGACGAGCGGAATCGTCGCCAAGGTGACGAAATCCATCGACGACGCCGAAATCGAGGTCGAAATCGCGCCCAACGTGCGGGTGAGAATGCTGCGCACCGCCGTCGCCGAAGTCCGCGCCAAGGGCGAACCCGTAAGGGAGGAGACGCCGCCGCCAGCGGCCAAGACTGCCGCCGCCAAAAGCGGCGGAAAGTCGGCGAAATCCGGTGAGACCAAGGCGAGCGACGTCAAGACCGGCAATGGCAAAGCGGGCGGGAGCAAGCCCGGCGACGCCGAGTCCGGCTCACAGAGCTGACGCGGCTCCTTCCGATCCCTAGCCGATAGCAGGACAATGCTGCGATTCTCGACCTGGAAATTTCTCGCCATTGTGGCGATGACCGTCGCTGCGGTGCTTGTCGTCGCGCCGAGCATGTTGTCGCCGTCCCATTATGAAGAGTTGAAGTCGCGCCTGCCCTCCTGGCTTACGCCTCCGACCATCGTGCTCGGCCTTGACCTCCAAGGCGGCTCGCATGTGACGCTCGAAGTCGATCAGGCGGATCTCATCAGCACGCAGGTGAAAAATCTGCGCGACGACGTTCGCAGAATTCTGCGCGAAGAAAAGGTCGCCATCTCCGGCGGCATCGGAACCACGCCGCGCGGCGTACAGGTGCGCGTCGCCGACGCTGCGGATCGTGAGAAAGTCCTTCCAAAATTGCGGCTGCTGCGCAACAGCTTCAGCGGCGCTCTTATGGGCGGGCCTTCGCCGCTCGACGTCGAGGCGTCGCCGGACGGCCTCATCCGCGTGACCGTCACCGACGCGGGCATCACGGACAAGTCGCGCAAGGCCGTGGAGCAATCGATCGAAGTCATTCGGCGGCGCGTCGACGCGCTCGGCACGCGTGAGCCGAGCATTCAGCGTCAGGGCGACGACCGCGTGCTGGTGCAGGTGCCGGGCCTTCAGGACCCCGAGACGCTCAAGGAAATCCTGGGCAAAACCGCGAAGCTCGAATTCCGCCTCGTCGCCGACCCCGGCCAAAATCCGTCGGAAGTCGAGGAACTCGATCAGGTCGAACAGGAAGGCAAGCTGGGCGTCGAGAAGCAGGTGATGGTCAAGGGCGAGGATCTCACCGACGCGCAGCCCGGATTCGATCAGCAGAGAAGTGGCGAGCCTGTCGTCAATTTTCGCTTCAACATCCGCGGCGCGCAGGCCTTCGGCGAAGTGACCTCCAAGAACGTCGGGCGCCTCTTCGCGATCATCCTCGACAACAAGGTCATTTCCGCGCCGCGAATCTTGACGCCGATCACCGGCGGCTCCGGCCAGATTTCCGGACGCTTCACCGTCGAGCAGGCGAATAACCTCGCGATCCTGCTGCGCGCCGGCGCGCTGCCGGCGAAGCTCAACATCGTCGAAGAGCGCACCGTCGGTCCGGGCCTCGGCCAGGATTCAATCGACGCTGGCAAACGCGCCGCCTATGTCGGCGCCGGCCTCGTCGTCGTCTACATGCTCGTCACCTACGGCGTCTTTGGCGTCTTCGCCAATCTCGCGCTGTTTGTGCACATCGCCTTCATTTTCGCCGGACTCGTGTTGCTCGGGTCGACGCTGACGCTGCCCGGCATCGCCGGAATCGTGCTGACGATCGGCATGGCGGTCGACTCGAACGTGCTGATTTACGAGCGCATCCGCGAGGAAAATCACGCCGGGCGCTCGATTCTCGCCTCGCTCGACGCGGGCTTCACGCGCGCCTTCGCGACCATCGTCGACTCCAACGTCACCATGTTCGTCGCCGCGGCGATCCTTTATTTCCTGGGCTCGGGACCGGTGCGCGGCTTCGCCGTGTCGCTTGCGCTCGGCATTCTGACGACCATCGTCACCGCGGTGACCATGACGCGCATGATGATCGCCGTCTGGTATCATTACGCGCGGCCGACAAAACTGCCGATCTAAAGGGGCGACATTTATGAAACTTCTGCGCCTCGCTCCGGAGAACACCAAGTTCCCGTTCATGCGGTTCCGCCGCGTGAGCTATCCATTCTCGGCTTTGCTGTCGCTGATCGCGGTCGCTCTCTTCGTCTTCAAGGGCATGAATTTCGGCATCGACTTCGCCGGCGGCACGGTGATCGAACTGCGGGCCAAATCCGGCGCCGCGGAAGTCGGCACGCTGCGCACGCTCGGCGAAGGCCTTCAGCTCGGCGACATCGAGGTGCAGGCGTTCGGGAATCCGGCGGACGCCACATTGCGCTTTGGTCTGCAGCCCGGCGGCGACGTCGCCCAGCAGGCGGCGGTGGAGCGCGTGCGTGGCGCCGTCGGCGGATATTATGATTTGCGCCGCGTCGAGGTCGTCGGCCCGCGCGTCTCAAACGAACTGGTGCAGTCCGGCACGCTTGGCGTCGTGCTGTCGATCATCGCGGTGCTGACCTATCTTTGGTTCCGCTTCGAATGGCAGTTCGCAATCGGCGCCGTGATCGCGACGATGCATGATCTGCTGCTTACGGTCGGCTTCTTTTCGATCACCCAGCTTGAGTTCAACACCACATCAATCGCGGCGATTTTGACCATCGTCGGCTACTCGTTGAACGAAACCGTGGTGGTGCTCGACCGAATTCGCGAGAACATGCGCAAATACAAAAAAATGCCGACAGCGCAAATGGTCGACATGTCGATCAACGCCGTCCTGCCGCGCACGATCATGACCGCGACGACGGTGATGCTCGCCCTGTTCGCGCTCGTCGCCTTTGGCGGCCAGGTGATCCGATCGTTCTCGGTCGCGATGATTTGGGGCATTTTCGTCGCGACCTACTCGTCAATCTTCATCTGCTCGCCGATGCTGATTTATCTCGGGCTGCGCAATGAAGACGCGGACAAGGCGGCGCAGAAGCACGAGACGGAACGCAAGGCGGACGCGCCAGTTTCCGCGCGCGAGGACGTTGCTGAGGCGCCGGTCTCTACGCCGACGAAGTCGACGCCCGCGCCAGCTCGGAAGACGTCGGGCAAACGCGCCAAGACGAGGCCGGCTTGACGAGCAGCGATGGCGGCTACGTTCCCGGCCGTCACAAAATCGATGACTATGGCGGCGGGGGGTTCCGCTTCGCCGACATGTCCCACCGCGGCTCGATTCTCGCGCTGCCCTCGGGCGTGCGCGCCGTGCCTCTGACCAGCGCTGCGGAGATCGACGATTTCATGATCGATAGCGCGCTTTCCGAAAGCGGCGGGCTCGACGTGTTTGTCGTCGGCACCGGCAAGGATTTGCTGCCGCTTGCCGGCGGCTTGCGCGCGAAGCTGCGCGCGGCGGGCGTCGGTTGCGAAACCATGGCTACGGGAGCCGCCGTGCGGACCTACAATGTGCTCGTCGACGAGAATCGGCGAGTCGGCGCGTTGCTGATCGCCGTGTGACATCATGACCGCCTCGCAGGAGCATTATGTGCAGTGCGAGGAACTTCTGCGCGCGCGTGATCGCGACCTCTGGCTTGCCTGCCTCTTTGCGCCCCAGGATGCGCGCCCGCACATTCATGCGCTCTACGCCTTCGCCCAGGAAACGGCGGACGTCAGCGGCAAGGTCACGCAACCGCTGCTCGGCGAGATGCGGCTGCAGTGGTGGCTCGACGCGCTGGAGGCCGACGCCGCGCAAGGCGAAGGCGTGCGCGCCAATCCCGTGGCCGATGCGCTGATCGACACAATTGAGCGATTCTCCCTGCCCCGTAGCGAATTCGTCGCGCTGGCGCAGGCGCATATCCTTGATCTCTATGACGATGCGATGCCGACTTGGACAGCCCTCGAAGACTATTGCCGCGCTACGGCGTCGGCGCCGATTCGCTGGGCGGCGCAAATTCTCGGCGCAGATCTTCAAGCGCCGTCGGCCGACGCTTTCGATGAAGCCGGCGTCGCGCTCGGCCTCACGCGCATCTTGCGCGCTGAAGGTCCCCCCCAGCGGAAACTCCTGCCCGACGAAGCCTTCGCGCATGACGGCGGGCCGTCGGGTCGGCGCAGCGAGCTTGGTCCGATCATGAAGAAATTGCACGGACTGGCGCAGTCCCACTATGAGCAGGCGCGCCGGCTGGCCGTGGATCTCGGGCCCGCCCGCGCCGCGCTGCTCCCCTGCGCCACCACTCCACTTTATCTGGAGCGGCTGGCGCGAAGCGATTACGATCCGTTTCGCCCGCTTGGCGAACCCTCGCCGCTGCGGCGACAGTGGCGCATCTGGCGCGCGTCGCGCGGCGTGGGATTGTGACACGCGCCGAAAGCAGCGCTTCATGGAATTACTGACATGGCATCTGTCGAATATGATTACGACGCCCGGCGCCTGCGCATGGAGACGCTGCTCATGCTCCGCTGGGTGGCCATCACCGGTCAGGCGGCGGCATGTATCGGCGTTTATTTCATTCTCGGTTTCGATTTTCCCGTCGGCCTCTGCTTCGTCTTCATCACGGCGTCGGCGACGCTCAACATCGGCATGCGCTTTGGCACACCGCGCAGTTTCCGCCTCGGCGACGTCGAGGCCGCCGTGCTCCTTGGCTACGACATTATCCAGCTGGGATTTCTGCTCTATCTCACCGGCGGACTGACGAACAGCTTCGCGATGCTATTTTTGACGCCGGTGATCATCTCGGCGGTGTCGCTGCCGAGCAATCTGACGCTGCTGCTCGGCATCGTCATGATCGCGGTCGCGACGGTGCTCACGGTCGAATATTATCCTTTGCCCTGGTATGCCGACGAAAAGCTGACGTTCCCCCTCCTCTACCGCACTGGCGTTTGGGCGGCGCTCGCGCTCAGCGCGGCGTTCATCGGCATCTACGCCGCGCGCGTGTCGGACGAGGCGCGGCTCCTGGCCGACGCGCTTGCGGCGACGGAATTGGTGCTCGAGCGCGAGCAGCATCTCTCGCAACTTGACGGCCTCGCCGCCGCCGCCGCGCATGAACTTGGCACGCCGCTCGCGACGATCACGCTGATCATCAAAGAATTGCAGAACGCCCTGCCGGAGAATGCGCCAGCGCTGCGCGACGACCTCGCGCTCCTGGCGCAGGAGACGGCGCGCTGTCGGGAGATCCTCGGCAAACTGGCCTCGCTTGGCGCAACGGACCAGAGCAGCGTGATGAATCTGCTGTCGATCGACACGTTGATCCAGGAGGTGGTTGAGCCGCAGCGTGAGATCGGCGTCGACGTCGAAATTTCCAAAAATGGACCCTCCGACCCGCCGGTGCTGGCGCGTAATCCAGCGATTCTTTACGGCCTCGGCAACCTTGTCGAAAACGCCATGGACTTCGCCAAGTCACGCGTGAAGATCGACGCTTGGTGGAGTCCAAGCTACGTGACGATCGCCATTGAGGACGACGGGCCCGGCTACTCTCCAGACATTCTTGATCGTCTCGGGGATCCGTATCTGCGGGGTCGGCCGGTCGAGCGGCGCACGAAAAACGATGCCGAGTCAGGGCTTGGCCTCGGCCTCTTCATCGCCAAAACCCTGTTGGAGCGCTCCGGCGCTACAGTCGAAACAATGAATGTTTCTCCGCCGCGCACTGGCGCAATCGCCAAAATCACCTGGCCGCGCGCCGCGCTCGAGCCCGCCGCGGCCAGGCCAAGGCTTCCCCAACAGGACAAATAGAATCGACGCGACGCTGGCGATAAGCTAGATTTGACAAAAATCAGGGTTGGAAACGCGCAATGTCGACCGAAGAATTGAAGGCCGATCGAGAAGGCGTCTCGGAACCTGAGCAAGTTCCAGCGCCGCCACAGGATCGTTCGCTGCTGATCCTGGATGACGACAAGCCGTTTCTTGGTCGATTGACGCGTGCGATGGAGGCGCGGGGCTTCCTGGTGACGCCCTGCGAAACGGTCGCCGAGGGCCTTGCCGCCCTGGAGACGAACCCACCGGCGTTCGCCATCATCGACATGCGGCTTGACGACGGCAACGGTCTCGACGTCATCTCAAAGCTGAAGACGTCGCGTCCCGATGCGCGCGGAATCATTCTGACCGGCTATGGCAACATCGCGACTGCGGTGACGGCGGTTAAGCTCGGCGCCTTCGACTATCTGGCGAAGCCCGCCGACGCCGACGAAATCTATCACGCGCTGATGGCGACGCAGGTCGACAAACCCGACGCTCAAGAAAATCCCATGTCCGCCGACCGTGTGCGCTGGGAGCATATCCAGAGGGTTTTCGAGTCTTGCGACCGCAATGTCTCGGAGACGGCGCGGCGGCTCAACATGCACCGCCGGACCCTGCAACGCATACTCGCCAAGCGTGCGCCCCGCTGACGGCCTCAATTCG
>JALHNR010000236.1 GCA_022843525.1 Methylocystis sp.
ATCTCAAGTCCGAAGCGGTCGGCTCAGCTCACCTCTTTCGCATCGTCGGCCTCGGCGAAGCGATCTTTTGCGACCAGACTCTCAAGGACGCCTACAAAGAGGCAGGCATCAAGGGCGGCGATTTTCTAAAGATCGGCGTCGATCATTGGTAATTGAACGAGTCTATTTCAGTCAGATTGCGGCGTCATTCCCGACAGGCCGAAGGCCTGATCGGGAATCCAGAGGCGACGCCACGCACGATTGGTTTTTTTCTGGATTCCCGATCGCGCTTCGCGCGTCGGGAATGACAGCGTAAAGCCGTCGCGTCGGAAACGACATTGGGCGATATCTCATCGCCTCTCAAGAGGCGGCAGGCTGTGAAGCGCATTGACAAGGGCTGCACCATTTCGCCGGAGCAAGCCATGAGCGGCATCGTTCGGCCGCGCGGGCTTCACATGAGCCTATCCGCCTTTGCGAGCTTTTTCGCCGGGAGTCGCATCCGCTCCGCCGCGTTCACATCCCTACTTTCCGGCATTTCCATTCATCGGTTTGCGGCGTGGCTTGTCGGCCCTCTCGCAATCGTCGCCGCGTTTTTTTGGGTGGCGAACCATATCGGCGGCAATGTCTTCGCGGTGAAAACCGAGAAGACCGACTGCGTCCCGAACGAGCGCTTCGTCAATGATCTGGACGGGCGTCGTTTTCTCGAACTGCGCTGGCTGATGGACCCGCCGGGCTGGCGCGTCCGCCTGCGCGCGCCGGCTGAATATGTGACATGGGCCGATGTCGGCTGCGAGTCCGCGACAATGCCCGGCTATCCAGATCCGAACTATCGGGACGTCTATGTGCATGGATTCAGCATCGGAGTCGATCTGCCGGATTTCATGGTCCTGCAACCGACCGATCGACACATCCGACGTCGTGGACTCGACACAACAAAGATGGTTGTGAGCGTGAGATCCCAAGCAAAAGTTCAGGGTAAGGAGGCTGAAAAGGTTCGAGTAATTGAAAAAAATTTCTATAACACACAGCGGGTTTTTCTTGATCCAGAAAGCGTGTCTTTGAAATCCAGAAACCTGACGGTTGGCCCAAAGCCGGACAAGTTCAATTTGAAGCGCGTCGGCGTCATCGGAGATATGAGCCGCTACAATACCGAGCTCGGTGGGGCTGAGGCCGTCGATTTCTATTATGTCGACAGAAAACCGATCGATCTATGGTTCGAGTGTCAGGCGGAAGAAATCAAGGATCACACGGAAGATTCGGGATGGGATCGTCGCCCCGAATGCCAGATGTTTTTTCGCTATGCGCGCCTGGACGCTGTGATTAAAGCAGACTTTCCGCGAATATTCATGCCGATGTGGCCGCAGATCAAGTCGAAGCTGGAGCGGCTGTTGGACACGTTCGAAATTGGCGAACTGAACGAAGGACAATTGTGATGACGGCGCAGGACGCGCGCCTCATCGCGCGCGCATTCTGTGAAGAAAGACGACGCTTGCGGCTGCGCGCATGGCGGAAGAGCGCAGCAGCAGATTGAATGCGGCGTCGCTTTGAAAATTGTCATAGCTCCAGCGCAGCGTCCGCTTCAGCCGAAAACGTGGATAGGAATCGGGCAGCCATTGCGCTGGATCAGCCTTGCGTCCGTTGAGAAAGTCCGCGATGGCGACGCCAGCGGCGCGTCCGTGACGCAACGCCGTATGAATGCCGCCGGCCGTGACCGGCGAAACCATGCCTGCGGCGTCGCCGACAAGCAGCGCGCGCGGGGCCGCCAGCGGCGAAACGAGACCGCCGCAAGGAATGAGTCCCGCCCGCACATTCGTCGGCGCGCAATCACGAAAATCGGCGATGGGCGCGAGTTTTTTCAAAAATGCCGTCATCGCGGTCTTCGCTTCTGCGATCCCGCCGACGCCACTCCTTCGCGCGAGACCGACTTGCGTCACGCCGACGCCGGCGATGATCCAGCCGATATAGCCCGGCGCCAGACGCTTATCGATGAAGCAGTGCAGACGGTCGCTCGCGTCGAAATTGACGCCTGCATACTCATGTTCCACGCCGAAAATAAACTGACGGTTCTCACCGAGCGAGAGCATTTTCGCGACATGCGACTTTGGTCCATCGGCGCCGACGAGATAGGAAACTTCGGTTCCGTCCGGCAGCGCATAGCCATTTTGTTGCGCAATGGCTCTGGTGAACGGCGCGCCATATTGAATGCGCACGCCGGCCGCTTCGCAACGGCGCGCGAGCAAGCGCATCAGCTCCGGCGTGTCGGTTGCAAGAAAGTAATAGCCCGGCGCGGAAAGATCGATCCAGCGCATATCGGGCGCATAGAGCCGCACGCCCTCAACGCGTCGCGTGATGTGTTTCGGCAGCGGCCCGAGCCAATCGATCTCGTCCACCGCCTCGCGGACGAGAATGCCCGTCGTATGCGGCTTTTCGCCGGGTTCGGATTTGCGCTCGATGATGGTTGTGGCGACGCCGCGTTCCGCGAGCGCATGAGCGCAGGCCAGTCCAGAAAAACTGGCGCCGACAATGACGACCGGAGCGGGCAATTTCAGTTGCTGTCGGTGGGCAGACCCGGGATCGGCAGAATCTCGATTCCCTCTTCGAGCAGCGCCTTCGCTTCTTCAAAGGTGGCGCGGCCGCGGATGGCGCGACGCTCTGTCTCGCCGTCCTCCATGGCGCGCGCCTCCTCGGGGAAGCGGTCGCCGACGTCTTCGGTATGCGCGACCACCGTGTCGTGGAGTTCGCGCAGCTTCACGCGCAGATCATGCGCCGCGTCGTCGCGCGGCTTGGCGATATGGGGCGCCATGACGTCGCGCGTAATCTTCGTCGAGTCGCAGAAGGGGCAGGCGATCTGTCCCTCGGCCGCCTGTTTTTCAAATCCTGCGCTGTCGCGAAACCAGCTGTCGAAGCTGTGGCCGGCGTCGCAGATGAGCGAGTAGCGGATCATGGCGTCGCTCCGCCGGCGAGCAGCGCGTCGAGCTTTCCCTCGCCTTCGAGCGCATGTAGCTCGTCGCAGCCGCCGATGTGCTTGTCGTCGATGAAGATCTGCGGAACGGTCGAGCGGCCATTGGCGCGCTGGGTCATGCGGCGGCGTCCCAGCGGGTCCCACGCCACCGAGATTTCTTCAAAGGCCGCGCCCTTTTGCGTCAGCAGCCGTTTCGCGGCAAGGCAATAGGGGCAGGTCGGCGTGGTGTAGATTTCGATGCGGGGGGCCATGGCGCGCTTATACGCCTGCGCCTAGGCGCTTGTCACGGCCCGCGCGAAGACGAGGAGATCGACGCGCGCCGCGCCCGCCTTGAGCAAAGCGCGAGTCGCGGCGTTGGCGGTCGCCCCGGTCGTCAGCACATCGTCCACCAGCACGACATTGCGCCCGTGGATGGCGTCCGACCGCTCCGGGTCGACGCGAAAGGCGCCGGAGAGATTGGCGGCCCGCTGCGCCCGCGTCAGCCCTACCTGCGGCGCCGTCGGCTTGACCCGCTGCAGCGCCATGGTCTCCACCGGCACGGCGCTCTCGCGCGCGATCGCCTTGGCGAGGGCCGCCGACTGGTTGAACCGCCGCGCCAGAATCCGCAGCCGGTGCAAGGGGATGGGCACGATGACGTCGGCGTCGGCAAGGAGTTCGGCGCCGGCCCGCGCCATCCAGCGGCCCATCGGCTCGGCGAGCTCCAGCCGGTCGTAATATTTCAGCCGGTGCGCCAAAGCGCGCGCCTTGTCGCTGTCATAGCGCGCCACGGCCCTGGCGCGGCCGAAGGCGGGCGGGTTGGCGGCGGCCTCCAGCGAGATCAGCCCCGGCTGCCCCAGGTCGCGTTCGAACGGCGTGCCGAGCCGCTCGCAAAAAGGGCGCTCGATGAAGGCGATGTCGCGCCAGCACTCGGGGCAGATCGCGCCGTGAAACGCGACCGCCCTTCGGCAGATGAGGCAGGAGGGCGGATAGACGAGGTCGAGAAGCGCATTTCCCGCCCGGGCGAGGGGTCGAAACAGGCCAGCCGCTCGGCTCCGCGTCATCGGCAACCCACTCAATCAGCCTTGCAAGAAGCTTGGCAAGCCGCTCTTTGCGATCTGCTGCGCGCAATGCGTGCGCGAGGAACCCTGGGTCATAAATCAGGACTTGAGCACAGGCGGAAGCCTAACGCATCGTAGGGGGCAGCAAAAGAATCATTGTCCGGCCGGGCGGCGAGGGCGCCGTCTGCGCCAAGCGGACCCCAAGGAGATTGGCGCCCCCATGAGCGAATTCCACACGATCTTCGTCATCTCCTGCATCGCCGTGCTCGCGCCGCTGCTCAACAGAGTTCCGGCTTTTGCGCGCGCGCCTATCGTCGCCATCGAACTGTTGCTGGGGATGCTCGTCGGCCCAAGCGGCGCGGGGCTGGTGGCGGGGGATGGCGCCGTAAATTTTTTGATGGAGTTTGGTCTCGTCTATTTGTTTTTTCAGGCGGGCTTCGAGTTCAATCAGAAGGAAATTAGCGGAAAGCCGCTTCGCCTGGGACTTTTCGCCTGGCTCGTTTCATTGAGCCTCTCGGTCATTATTTCCGGACTGCTTTATCTTGTAGGCCTCGTGGAGGCGCCGCTTCTCGTCGCGCTGATCTTGCCGACCACGGCGTTCGGCATATTGATCCCCGTTTTGCGGCAGTCGGGGGATCTCGATAATGAATTCGGACGCTACGTCCTTGGCGTGGCGGCTGTCGGCGAACTTGGACCGCTCATTCTCGCCTCGATCGTTCTGGCGCAGCACAATCATCATCTGCACCAGACGCTGTTAAGCGCGCTTTTCATCGTGCTCGGACTTGCCGCGATCTTTTTTCTCAAGACCGTGCGTTCGGACCGACTCGCCGAAAGCATTGTGTATTGGCTTGGCGACGGCGAGCTTCTGCCGATTCGAATCGCGCTCGTCGTCTTGCTTGGCTTCGTCTCATTCGCCGACAGGCTGGGCATGGAGCTTGTGGTCGGCTCCTATATGGCGGGCATGGCCGTCGCGGTGCTGGTGCGGGGCACCAAGGCCGAAATCCTCAAGGATCGTTTGACCGCCATCGGCTCCGGTTTTTTGATTCCGCTGTTTTTTATCGAGAGCGGCGCGTCATTTGACTTTATGGCGCTCGTCAGGAGCCCCGCGACCGTCGCGCTCTTCGCGTTTTTCTGCGTCGCCTTCCTGCTCATTCGTCTCGCGCCGCTGAATCTTTTTCGCGGGACGCTGCCCGAGCGGGACATTCCGGCGTTGGGGCTGTTGTCGTCGACCACCCTGCCGCTTGTCGTCGCGCTCACCTATCTGGGCGTCGGGAGGGGACAGATGGCGCCAGAGACGGCTTCCGCGCTTGTCGGCGCCGCGATGGTGACGGTCACGGCGTTCCCGACGCTGGCCTTCTGGCTGCGTGGAACGCGTCAACCGTCGCGCCTTGAGAGCGGCATATCGTCGATCGCTCACGCCGTCGCCGATTGGTTCTCTTCGCAAGCGTCAGGCGCATTCGCCAGACTGCCGCCTCGGTGGATCGAAACTCTCCAGGACGCCGAGCGTCGCGTCTCCGATCTGTTCAACCGCCCATAGAGCGCTTCCCGATCACATCGAATCATGTGTTCGATAAGGAAACGCTCAAATCAAAATGGTGGAGCAGGTTCTCACCGAAAAAGTCTGTCAACTTTTTCGGAACCTGCTCTAGCCGAACAGGCCGCCTGGCCTCGGCGCAAGCGGATTGTCGGCGAGCGCCTGCGCGTCGGGACGGTCGGGCGCGGGGTGATTGACGAGCGCGCCATAGAGTCCGTGGACGAAGCCTTCGTCGAGATCCTTGACGATGAAGACAATGCGCGTGCGTCTGTCCGCGTCGGGCCAAGCGTCGAGCCGATGCGGCGGGTGAAAGACATGCTGCACGCCATGGATCGCCACGGGGCGCGACGGATCGTCGGCCAGCGCGACGATTCCCTTCACGCGCAACATGCGCGGCCCGTGGGTGTGGCGCAAAAGGTCGATGAAAATGTCGAAGGAGGCTTGCGTCAGCGGCGTCTCGGAGGAAAAGCAGAAGGCGCGGATATGCGCGTCATGCCGATTCACGTCCTGACGATGATCGTGGGCTTCGTCGTGATGATGATGATCATGGCTATGGCCGTGACCCGAATGATCATGCGCCTGCGCTGTTTCCACCGCTTCGGCGTTGAGCCATTCCTTCACGCGTGGCGTCTTGGTCGCGGGATCGTAGAGGCCGCAGTTGAGGAGCGCGTCGGGCGTCGCTTCGCCCTTGGCGGCGTCAAGCTGTAGCGCGCCCGGGTTGAGCCGCGCCAGCCGCGCCTTCAGCGCATCCACACGCTCGGCGCCTTGCGGCAGATCCGTCTTGGCGATGACGAGCCGATCCGCGACCGCGGCTTGTTTGACGGCTTCCTCATGCGCGTCGAGCGTCGCTTCGCCGTTCACCGCATCAATGAGCGTGACGACGCCGTCGAGCCGATAGCGCATCATTAGATAGGGGTGGGACATGATCGTGTGCAGGATCGGCGCTGGATCGGCGAGGCCAGTCGTTTCCAGCACGACGCGTTTGAATGGTTTGATTCGGCCGTTGTCGAGCCGCTTCAGCAGATCTTCGAGCGTGTTCACCAGATCGCCGCGGATGGAGCAGCACACGCAGCCCGAACTCATCATCACCATGTCGCCGTCAATCTTCTCGATGAAGAGATGATCGAGGCCGATCTCGCCGAACTCATTGATGAGGACGAGCGTCTCGGCGAGCGCCGGTGAGGCGAGCAGTCGGTTGAGCAGCGTGGTCTTGCCGGCGCCCAGGAAGCCGGTGATGATTGTCAGCGGAATTGGCGGCGGCGCCGCGCGCGTCGCGCGACTCGCCGCGGCCTTGGTCAGATCGTTCATTCAGCGAAACTCGCGCCGGAGCTGGAGAAATTTCCTGCTCTCGGAAGGCTCGCATCTTCGCCGAAAACGCCGCGCGTTTCCAGAACGTACGATCCTTTGTCCAGGGCGATCGCGTGGAAGGCTTCCTCATCCTGAGGAGCGTGCGCAGCACGCGTCTCGAAGGACGAGGAAGCCAGCTTTCGCCTGTTTTTCCTCACCCTCGTCCTTCGAGACGCCGCCTGTGGCGGCTCCTCAGGATGAGGGTGAGGAAAAAATCCTTCACCCGATTCCCCTGATCCTTTG
>JALHNR010000237.1 GCA_022843525.1 Methylocystis sp.
TGGGCAGGGCGGCGCGCCCTTCAACGCGACGAGATGCCCGCGCGGTCAGGCGAAGAGCGCAGTCCCGCAGCCCCGTATGGGGCTCGTCAGCGCGAGGCTCACGCCGATCGCGATGCGTCGGCAGGCGCCAGCGGAGCCCCGGCGCGGCGATCGCTCGAGCAGAGGCTGCATCTTTTTCGATTGACGCTCGATGCGTCGGTGCGTCCTTTCGACGCAAATTACGCAGCCGTTTTTACTCGCGTCGATTTCTGGCATTTGTCAAAAGTAGCAGAGCGTCCAGCGGCGCGGCGATGCGCTGGAAAATGACAATAATCGAGCCGCGAACCAAAATCCGCTATAGAGGATGCAGGGCTCAGCAACCTTCGCCGATAAGAGCGACAGCCCGGGAATCACAATGGATCGAGGGATGGAAATGAAGAAATGGCGTAGCATTGCAGCCGCAGTTCTCAGCGCGCTTTTCTCGCTGGCGTTGACCGCCCCGCTGCGCGCATCGGAGGGCGGCGCGGGCCCCGAAGCCATGTCAATGGGCAATATGTGCATGGTCATGTTCGGCTACGACATGATTCACATCACGGCCTATCAGCCCGGCAAATCGCGCAGTGAATATTGCGCCGAGATCCCGACCTCCGGACCCACCATTCTGGTGTTCGACATCGAAAATCCGGCGTTTCGCGACTTGCCGCTGGAACTGCGCATCATTCGCGATCCGCTGACGCCGATCACCAAGGGCACCGATCTTGAGGCGCTGACCGAAGTTCATCGTCCCGCGACCAAATACGTCAAGGGCACTTTCAATCTGGAGCACGATTTCAAGGAAAACGGCCATTATATCGGGCTTGTCACTCTGACCCGCCCCGACGGCACGCAGGAGACGTCCGAATTCAAATTCACGGTCGGCGAAACCCTGTGGGCCTGGGTGCCGCAGATCGCTGGGACCGTGCTCATCGCCGGCATCGTTTTCGTGTATTGGAAGCACACGCATCCCGCCGGCAAGAAGAAGGATGCCGCCGACGCCGCGGTGTCTTGATCGCGGCGACATGCGTAAACATCTCAAAATAAGAGGGGCTCTCAGGCCTCTGGGGAGGAACGCTATGACCAATGTTGACAGGAGTTCGCCGGCGCGCGCGCGCCGGCAGGCCGGGTTCGGCTACTCCGCCGCCGGGGCTTTCGCCTTCGTCATGGTAGCCGCCTTTGGGACGAGTTCGGCGCTCGCGCATTCTTTCCTTGTCGACGCGACCCCTTCTTCAAAGGAGCATGTCGCGGCGCCGCCAAAGACTGTCAAGCTGCGGTTCGGTGGCGGAGTCGAACCGCCTTACTCGAAGATCACCATAGAAGCGCCGGACGGTAAGGTGCTCGCCGAAGGCAATAGCGCCGTTCCCGACAAGCCGCGCGAATTGTCGGCGAACGCGCCCGAACTCGCGCCCGGAAAATATATCGTGCGCTACCGCGTGCTCTCCACCGACGGCCACATCGTCGAGGGAAACTATGAGTTCACCGTGGACGCGAAGTAAGCGCCACCGGGCGAGTGACAGGCTCGCGGCTACGCTTGCGCGAAACGCGGCTCGTTTCTCACTTCTCATGCGAGCTGAAGAGATGAGCGCCAGAGAACATCGGGCGGAACAAAAATGTATCTCTCTCTTGCGGCGATCCGCTTCCTTCTGAGCCTGCCTTCGGCCCTCGCGGTCGGGCTCTTGCTCCTGCCGCGTCTCATCGGCGAGGACGGCGGGCGCTTCAAGCCCGCCGTCGCGGCGCTGGCGCTGGTGCGCGCACTTTTCGGCTTCGCGCTGCTGTATGTCACCGCGCGTGCGATCTTTCCCGCTGATCGTCCAATCGAATTCGACACGCTGTGGGAGTTTACCGTCAACACGAGCGTCGGGAACGCCTGGATAGGGACGCAACTGATCGCGTTCCTCTTCGCGGCTCTCGCGGCGGCGCGCCTCTTCGTCGCCTCAGATTTTCTCGATCGGGTGACGCTGTGGGTCGGCGTGGTCCTTATCGCCGTTGTTTCAGTGACCGGCCACGCCATCGACGACGGCCTGCCGCGGTGGACACAGGTGAGTTTCCTTCTCCACACGGCCGCCGGCCTCACTTGGCTTGGCGGCTTGCTCGGCCTCGTCTGGTGGATGTTCACGGCGCGCGGCAAACCGCCGGAAGTTGCAGCGCAGCTCGCCGAACGCTGGTCGTTCATCGCAAAGGTCGCTATGGCGATCGTCGCCGTTACGGGATTTGCGATCGCCTGGGAGAACGTCGGAAGCATCCCCAATCTGCTGGCGACGCCCTATGGTCGGATGCTCACGCTGAAGCTCGTTCTGCTGTGCGCCGTCTTGCTCGCGGCGCTGGCGCTCGCGCGCTACATCACGCGTCGGCCTGATGGCGAATTCGATACCGGCTGGTATACCAAGGTCGGCGCGGGCGAGTCGGTCTTTGCGCTGGCTCTGCTTTCAATCGCCGGCTACATCGCCGTCATCACGCCAGCTTCGCATGAAACCAGTCTCTATTGGCCGTTGCCATTTCGCCTGTCTTATCTTGCGACGTGGGGACAGAACCCAGCGATGTTCAGCCCGATCTGGTGGTGGGGCATTGCCGCCGTCGTACTTGCGATCGTGGCGGCGCTGATCTGGTGGACGCCATCGACTCGCCAGTATCGTCTCTATGCGACGCCGGCCATCTCCGCTGCGGCGGTGATCTCGCTTGCCGTTTCATTTGCGACAGAAGCCTACACCGATACGTACGACGATCCGACGCAGGACTACACCGCGGAATCGGTGGCGCGCGGGCTGACGCATTTTCAGGAGAACTGCGTCGGTTGCCACGGGGGCCAGGGCGAAGGCAATGGTGTCCTCGCCAAAGACCTTAAGAACCAGCAGGGACTTCCCGTCCAGCCCGCCGATCTGACCGCTCCGCATGTCGGCACTCATACGATTGGCGACATTTTCCACTGGCTGACTCATGGGGGACAAAGCGGCGTCATGCCCGCCTTCGGCGAGCAGCTCGACGTCGACGACCGCTGGGATGTGATCAACTTCCTGCTGATGATGTCCTATTCAAACCGGGCGCGCTTTATGAGCCCCCAGCCCATGATTCAATGGCTGATCGCGCCTGATTTCGCGCTGATCGATCCAGAGGAGAATACAACGTCTCTCTTCAAGCTGCGGGGCGTTCCGACGCTGATCTCCTTTGCGCGCTGCGGATCGACAAACGGCGATCCCACGGCGCGCGCGGCAAGCGTGAAGAACGCTCATGCCGCCGCGAAAGCCGCTGGCGTAAACCAGGTGACGATCTATGACGCGGCCTGCCCGCAAGAGGCGAAAGGTCGAGAGGTTGTTCATCCCAAGGCGGTTGAGACCGCCTATTCGGTGATCAATCGCTACCCCAATGAAACGCCGTCCGAGGAGATCGAAGAGGCGCATTTCCTGGTGGATCGTTCCGGCTACATTCGGGCGCGTTTCCGCACATTCGCGCCCGACGACGGGAATGCTCAAAGACTGTCTGGACTCGCCGCTGAACTCGCCCGCGAACCCTTGATCGAGATCAGCCTGCATTCGCATTAGCGCGCCATATTGTCGCAAGCGCGAACGGAGCGCGAGGCTATCGGAGCGGCGCGTCCTTGGTCATGATGCCAAGCAGGCCGGCGAGAGAAAAGTCCGGGCAAAAAGGGAGAAGCGAGATGCTAAAGCGGCGTGAATTTTTGCTGACCGGCGGGACTCTGCTCACCGGGACGGCGCTCGGGCTCTTCGCCGGGCGTGGTTCCGCAACTGCGCATGAATACGACGTCGGCAATCTGAAAGTGGAGCATCCTTGGCTTCGCGCTCCCGTTGACGGCGACAACAAGGCGCAGTTCTACGCAATGCTGCACAATAGTGGCGCGACGCCCGACAAGCTCATCGCCGTCAAGTCGGAAAAATTCGGGAATGCCGAGATCCACGGCGACGCGAAGAAGCTCGATCTGATCACGCCGATCGTCCTGCCGCCCAAGTCTAAAGTCACGCTCGCGCCTGGCGGCGTCTATGTGACGCTTTTGGACATCAAGAAGCATCTTGAGGTGGGCTGGGGCCTGGAGATGACGCTCGTCTTCGAAAAGGCTGGCGAAGTGGTTATTGACGCGGCGATCGATGCGCCGGATGCGGCCCATGCGCATGACGCCGAAGCCATGGAGCGCTGGCAGAAGGCGCATGGCCAGGACGCCGCCGGGCCCAAGGAAGGTGGGGCGGCGCATCACGAGCACCATCACATGGATAAGAAATAATCCGATTGAGTGGATTGCGGCTCGTGAAGTTCGTGACGCAGCGCAAGCAAAAACCGGCCGCTGGAAGGCTGCCGGTTTGTTCGCGTTGAACGGCTAAAAAGATTGCGCGCGTCAGCCGACGCGCGCTTGCTTGCCGCTTGCGGTATTTGCGGTTTAGCGGTCGATCGTCACCAGACGACCGGCGAAAACGCCGCCATCTGTCGCCACGGGCGTGGCCTTTTGGGCAGGCGAACCGATCGGCAGCGCGAAGCCGAGCACAAAGGCGGCCATCGCCATGGCGGCGACCAGCAGGAGCGAAACTCGAAACTGGCGGCGCGCCGAATCCCTGTCAAAGCTGCGCGTGAAGGCTGGCTCCATCTGATCTTCAAATTTGTCAACGAGCGACATTTTCCCTAATCCTCTCACATTCGCCCTTGTGTAACGCTTTGACCTCTCCCCAGGGCCCGCGCGCGATTAACTCGCGTCGCTGCGTTCTCAAGACAGAAACGAGAATGGGCTCAAAAAGGTTGCATCATTCTTCGGAAATTTTATAAATTTTTAAGAAGTGCATGAGACGGGGTTAACTCTTGGCAATATTGATTCGATCAAATTGAGTCAAAGCTCAGTCGCCGATTCGGGCCTTTTGATAAATCCTATTGTTTTTCCTTAGAAAACATCGATAGCGGCATAGCCTGACAATGGCGGTGGCGCGATGGCGCGGTAGAGCGGCTAGCGCCCGAACTCCGCGAGTGGTTGAAAGTCTTCGTCAACAATAGACCCATGTGGTCCTGCGAGCCTTCGTGAAACTCGTTGCGACGCTACGCCGCGCAAATTATGGTGCGGCGCACTATCTCCTCCGCAGGACACTCCAATGACCTTCCTCGCCAACGCCCTGTCGCGCGTGAAGCCCTCGGCAACAATCGCGGTGACGCAGAAAGCCCGGGATTTGCGGGCGCAGGGCCGGGAGGTGATCAGCCTCTCCGTCGGCGAACCCGATTTCGACACGCCCGCGCACATCTGCGCCGCCGCGAAAGCGGCGATCGATCGCGGCGAGACCCGATATCCGCCGGTGCTTGGCATTCCGCCGCTGCGCGAGGCTGTCGCAAAAAAATTCAAGCGCGAAAACGGCTTGGACTACAAGGCGTCGGATACGATCGTCGCCACCGGCGGCAAGCACATCCTGTTCAACGCTTTTCTTGCGACGCTCAATCCCGGCGACGAAGTGATTGTTCCTGCGCCTTACTGGGTGAGCTACCCCGAAATGGTGGCGATCTGCGGTGGAACGACCGTCTTCGTCGAGACGCGGATGGAGGATGGCTTCAAGCTCCAGCCTGAGGCGCTCGAACGCGCCATCACGCCCAGGACAAAATGGCTCGTGCTCAACTCTCCATCGAACCCTTCGGGCGCGGCCTACGCATTTGATGAATTGAAGAAGGTGACGGACGTTCTGCTGCGGCATCCGCAGGTGCATGTCCTCACCGACGACATCTACGAGCACCTCGTCTATGGCGACTTCAAATTCGTCACGCCGGCTCAGGTCGAGCCCGCGCTCATTGAGCGCACGCTCACCATGAATGGCGTCTCCAAGGCCTACGCCATGACCGGCTGGCGCATCGGCTACGCCGCGGGGCCCAGCGCCCTGATCAAGGCCATGGACATGCTCCAGGGCCAGCAGACGTCGGGCGCCTGTTCGATCGCGCAATGGGCGGCGGTCGAAGCTCTTGAAGGGCCGCAGGACCATCTCGCCGTCTTCCGTGAAGCTTTTGAGGAGCGGCGCGACCTCGTGGTCTCGATGCTCAACCAGGCCAAATATTTGAAATGCCCGACGCCGGAAGGCGCTTTCTACGTGTTTCCCTCCTGCGCCGAGGCGATCGGACGTAAGACCCCCGACGGGAAGGTCATCGAAACCGACGAGGACTTCGTGACCGAACTCCTGGGAACGCAGGGCGTCGCCGTGGTGCAAGGCTCGGCGTTCGGCTTCGGTCCTAATTTCCGGGTGTCCTACGCCGCATCGAACGCGTTGCTCGAAGACGCCTGCCGAAAGATCCAGGCTTTCTGCGGAAGCCTCGTCTAACCACACAATGCATTGCGCATTGCGCCCGCCGCTCTAAACTGACGTCCAGCGCGTCAGGCGGCGGGCCGTGGGCGAGCGCTTCGCGAGAGAGCGACATCTCTCGGCCCGGAGAGCGCGGAACTAAATTGCACGTCCGTGGGCCGTTCGCTCGACGGACCCACGCTCTTGCGGAGACCTGCATATGACGATGTTCGCTCTCGTTTTCCTGGCTCTCGTCAGCGCGCTGATCGCCTACATCTCCTTCTTGCCCGATAAATTCCGCATCGCCCGCTCGATCGTGATCGACGCGCCGCCCGAAGTGGTCTTTCGCCACATCAACGATTTTCACAACTGGGCCGACTGGTCGCCCTGGGCCAAGCTCGACCCGAATATGAAGCATGAATATGGAGGGACGCCGCAGGGCTATGGCGCGACCTATTCATGGTCCGGCGACAAGCAGGTCGGCGTTGGTCAGATGGAGATCGTCGAGAGCCGCCAGGGCGAGCGCGTCGGCATCAAGCTCGAATTTCAAAAGCCGTTCAAAGCCAAGAACGACGTGCAGTTCAATCTCAAGCCTTTGGGCGAGAACACCACGGAAGTCACCTGGGCGATGTCCGGCCACCATGAATTTGTCGGCAAGGCGATGCATAAGTTTTTGAACATCGACAAGACGGTTGGGGCGCAATTCGATCGCGGCCTCGCTGACCTAAAGCGAGTCGTCGAGTCGCAGCCGAAAATCGCCGCTGATTGACCGCGCCGAGCGGACGATAGGCGCAGCGAAGGAAGCCGCTGATGCTTTTTTTTGGCCTGCAGA
>JALHNR010000238.1 GCA_022843525.1 Methylocystis sp.
AGCGTCACCTGGCGGGTGTGGCCACCGGCAAGGCGTTCCTGCTGCAGGGCGGGGACTGCGCCGAGAGCTTCTCTGAACATTCGGCGGATAACATCCGCGACTTCTTCCGGGTTTTCCTCCAGATGGCCGTCGTGCTGACCTACGCCGCCGGGTCGCCGGTGGTGAAGGTGGGGCGCATCGCCGGCCAGTTCGCCAAGCCGCGCTCCTCGCCGCTCGAAAAGCAGGGCGAGCTTGAGCTGCCGAGCTATCGCGGCGACATTATCAATGACCTCGCGTTCAACCCGCAGGCGCGCGAACCCGATCCGCAGCGCCAGCTGCTCGCCTATCGGCAATCCGCGGCGACGCTGAACCTCATCCGCGCCTTTGCGGCCGGCGGCTTCGCCAATCTTGAAAACGTCCATCGCTGGATGCTCGGCTTCGTCAAAAGCAGCCCGCAATCGGAGCGCTATCAGAAGCTCGCCGATCAGATCACCGAGACCTTAAGCTTCATGCGCGCGATCGGTCTCGATCCGGAGCACCATCCGGAGTTGCGCGGCACGGACTTCTACACTTCGCATGAGGCGCTGCTGCTCTGCTACGAACAGTCGCTAACCCGCATCGACTCGACGACAGGCGATTATTACGCCACCTCCGGCCATATGCTGTGGGTCGGCGACCGCACCCGTCAGGAAGACGGCGCCCATATCGAATTCGTCCGCGGGGTCAAAAACCCGCTTGGGCTGAAATGCGGGCCGAGCCTGAAGCCCGACGGGCTTCTGCGCCTCATCGACGCGCTCGATCCCGAGAACGAGCCCGGCAGACTCACCCTGATCTGCCGCTTCGGCGCGGACAAGATCGAGGATGCGCTGCCTGCGCTGGTGCGGGCGGTGACGCGCGAGGGCCGCAAGATCGTCTGGTCCTGCGATCCGATGCATGGCAACACGGTCAGCGCCGGAGGCTACAAGACGCGGCCGTTCGATCGGATCATGTCGGAAATCCGCAACTTCTTCGCCGTTCATCAGGCGGAGGGATCCTACGCCGGCGGCATCCATCTCGAGATGACCGGCAAGGACGTCACCGAATGCATGGGCGGCGCGCGGGCGATTTCGGAGAGCGATCTGCGCGACCGCTATCACACCTATTGCGATCCGCGCCTTAACGCCGAACAGGCGATCGAAGTCGCGTTTCTGGTGGCCGAGCTGTTGAAGGCGGAACGCGTCGCCCGCGGGGTGCAGGAGCAGCACGCGGCGGAGTGAGGCGAGACGCGCGGGCTGCTGGCCTAGCCCGTCGTCTCTTCCGCCTCGCGGACCGTCATCTCGGCGCCGTGCCAGACGAAATCGTCGTAAAGCAGCGCGTCGATGTACATCACCGGCAGCATCAGGTCGCGCACGATCAGCGCGAACGGCGTGCGCCAATCGAGCGGGAAGCCGCAGACGCGCGCCAGCCAGATCTCGCCGCCATGCAGCGAAAAGACGACGAGCGTTGTGACCAGCGCCACCGTGGAGATCCCGCCGTCGAGCTGCACGGCGGCGTAGGCGCCGAGCACGATCGCCGCAAAGCTGCCGTTCATGAATTCCGGAACGTAATGCGCGGGAAAGGTCGCGCGCCGCAGCCGCGCCCAGCGCACATGCCGCGAATAGACCTCACGCGCCGTGCGTCGGCCGAGCGGCTGCTCGAAGGGCATGTCGACGAGGCGCACATCCATGCCCTGGGCGCGAATGACTTTGGTCGAGGCGGCGTCCTCGGCGATTTCGCTCGCCAGCGCGCGAATGCCGCCAGCTCTGTCGAGCACGTCGCGCCGCCACATCATGTTCTTGCCCTGAGCGAAAGCGGCGCCGATCGCCTCGGCGCCATATTGCCAGCGCGCCTGGAACGTATTGAGGATCGCGCATTCGACCGTCGCCCAGAAACCGTTCGGCCGCGAACCGATCGGCATCGACACGCTCATCGCCGTGTTGTCACGGAACGCGGCAAGCATGGTCTGGATATAGTCGCGGGGCGGCAGCGCGTTGGAATCGGCGAGGATCACGTGATGGTGGCGCGCCGCATCCCAGCCTTTCACGCAATTATTGAGCTTGGGATTGGCGCTGACATAATCGTCGCCGACGAGCAGCCGCGCTTCGCGCTCCGGATGCGCCGCGATCAGCCGCTCGACGAGCGGAATAACGGGATCGCTCGGCGACTGCACGCAGAAGATGATCTCATAGTCGGGATAGTCGAGATTGAAGGTCGCGCCGAGCGTCTCCTCGCTGAAGGGCTCCAGCCCGCGCAAAGGCCGCACGATGCTCACCGGCGGCGCATTGTCCGGCGCCGGCAGAGTTCGCGCCCGCGCCCGGCATTTCCGGGACATCAGCGCCACGCTTGTGAAATTGAGGATGAGAATGACGGCGCACCAGGCGGCGCAGATATAGGCCAGGATCATGAACGGCGCTTTTTCTTAAGAGTCGTAACGCAAAGAATCGCAACGCCGAACGCCGGCGGAGTCGCGCGGCTTCCGGCGCGCAACGCCGGGACGCGGCCATTTCGAAATACCGCCTGACAAAGACGCGGGGTCTTGGCAAAAGGATGGTGGCGCGAGAATCTTCTCCCGACGCGCGGCTGTTGAAAATTCCTGCTGTAAGCCCTGCTGCTGAATTCCCTGTTGAAACTCCTGACGAAGCTTCCTCATGACCTCTCCGATCGTTCGTTTCGCGCCCTCGCCGACCGGCCGCATTCACATCGGCAACGCGCGCGTCGCTTTGTTCAACTTTCTGTTCGCCGCCGCCAACCTTGGACGATTCGCGCTACGGTTCGATGACACTGATTTTGCTAGATCCAGCGAGGAATTCGCACGCGCGATCGAGATCGATCTCGCTTGGCTGGGCGTCGTTCCGCACGCGGTTTTCCGCCAGTCGGAGCGCGTCGCGCTCTATGAGGAGGCCGCCGATCGTCTGCGGCGATCCGGTCGCCTCTATCCTTGCTATGAAACCCAGGAAGAGTTGGACAAGCGCCGCAAGATGCAGCAGGCGCGCGGGCTGCCCCCGGTCTATGATCGTGCGGCGCTGCGCCTCTCCGCATCTGATCGCGCCGCGCTCGAAGCCGAAGGCCGACAGCCGCACTGGCGATTCATGCTCGAGCCGGGCGTCGCCGAATGGAATGATCTTGTGCGCGGTCCGGCGCATATCGACTGTTCGGCCCTGTCGGACCCGGTCCTGATCCGCGAGGACGGCAGTTTTCTTTACACGCTGCCCTCGGTCGTCGACGACATCGACATGGGGATCACCCATGTCATTCGCGGCGAAGACCACGTCACCAATACGGCCGTGCAGTTGCAACTCATCCGAGCGCTCGCGCCGCATGCGCCGACGCCGATTTTCGCGCATCACAATCTGCTCATCGGCGCGGGCGGCGAGGCGCTGTCAAAGCGAACCGGATCGCTCTCCATCGCCTCGCTGCGCGAAGACGGCTACGAGCCGCTCGCCGTCGCCGCGCTGGCGACGCTGACCGGCTCCTCGGACAATGTCCACGCCGTGCGCTCGCTCGGCGAACTCGCACAGAGGTTCAATCTGTCGCATGTCTCGCGCAATCCCGCGCGTTTCGACCCCGCCGATCTTGAAACGCTGACGCATCGGACTCTCGCGCTCTACGATTATGACGACGTGCGCGAGCGTCTTGAAGCTCTGACGATCGTCGGCCGCAAGGCGGAGCCGCTATGGCGCGCGGCGCGCGGCAATCTTGCGCGTTTCGACGATATTCTGACATGGTGGCGCGTCGTGGACGGCGAGATCGAGCCGATCCGTGAGGATGAATCATTCCTGAAAGACGCGGCGCAGCTTTTGCCGTCGGAGCCTTGGGACGAGACCACATGGGCGGCCTGGACAAGCGACATCAAGACGGCGACCGGAAGGAAGGGCAAGGCGCTCTTTCATCCGCTGCGGCTGGCGCTGACCGGCGCCGAGAGCGGGCCGGAGCTCGCCGCGCTGCTGCCGCTCATCGGCCACGCCAAGGCGCTCGCGCGGCTCGTGGGCGCCGGCGCATGAGAGCGAAGCGCTAGTGTCCTATCTCGCCAGCATCCACGAGATCATCAACTTCGCCGGTCTGGCGCTCGACGTCGTCGGCGTGCTGATCATCGTCATTGGCGCGGTCCTGTCGACGCTCGCTTTTCTGACGCCCTGGAGAGCACATCCCCTCACCTATCGCGGCTACCGAAAGAATGTCGGCCGCTCGATCCTGCTCGGGTTGGAGTTCCTCGTCGGCGGCGACATCATCCGGACCGTCTCCGTCGAACATCCAAGCCTCGAAAACGTCTTCGTGCTCGGCCTGATCGTGATGATCCGCACGGGGATGAGCTTTACGATGGAGGCGGAGCTCGAAGGCCGCTGGCCATGGCAGGGCCGAAGCCTGGAGACGCCGGCGCCAAGCGAGGACGAATCGGCGCCGTCATAGGATGAAGTCGAGCGTTGCTCACGCCGGCAGCACCGCAACGCCGAACAGCCAGGGGTGCAGATAAAGCACGATGAGGAACAGCGCCGTTCCGACTCCGAGCGCGATCGCGTCGCCGCGCGTGAACTGCGTAATCCGCGGCGCGCCGCCGTCCCCGCGCTTCTTCACCGCGATGCGGTCGAAGACGCCCCAGGCGAGAAAAGACCCGAACAGGATCATGCCGCCGAGATCGCCGTTGACGAGAAGATGCGCGAGCGCCCAGCTCTTGATCGCGACGAGCGTCGGATGGCGCAGCGCGCCGCGAATGCGGCCCGGCGGCGCGCGGCGGCTCGCGATCGCGACGAAAGCGAACCAGACGAGCGGCATGGCGAGATGGCGTCCCCATGACGGCGGCGTCCAGACATAAATCAGGCCCTCCGCGCGATAACGAATGAAGCCGTAGATGATGAGCCCGAGACCTATGGCGGCGACGATCCCATAGGCGGCCTTATAGGTTTGAAGGCCGTAGCGCTCGATCAGACTGGCGCGCGTCTCGCGAAAGCTCGTTAGCGTATGGACCCCGAGAAAAATCACGATTCCGAGAATGAGAATAAGCATGGGTTCTCCAGCTCTTGCATCGATTGGCTGCTAAAAGCACCGCACCTGCGCCTCGGCCTGAGCGCGGCGTAATTCCTGGAGCGCATCGCGCGCCGCATCCGTATTGCGCATCAGCGCGCCGACCTGCCCCGCCTGCTGATTGACGCTCGCAACGGTCTCGGCTGTGACATACCGCTCATAAGGCAGAATGGTCGCGATGACGTCTATGGAGCAGGAGCACTGCTCCAAAGAGAGGCGCGTGTCGCCGTTCGCCTTCATGCAGCCGAAGACGTAATCGGCGCGCGCGGAGGTCGGATAGTCGTTGAGATCCGTCGCCCGCGCCGAGCCGCCCGCGAGCGGAAGCAGCGCGATTATGAGGAATTTCGATACCGGGCGCATCTTTTTCGTTCCTGCCGGGTTCTTTCCTTGGACAGCCTATCGCACGCGCGTGGGCGACGCACCGAACCGCTATTCGACGAAGGGATGACGCGCAAGCTGAGTTTCAGAGCAGCGTCGTCCAGCCTTTGAACAGGGAGGACGGCATGTCGAAGCCGCTTAGTCCTATTTGGTTGCTGATGATGGCGGCGCTCGTCTTCGCGCCTCTATCGCTCGCTTTCGCTCATGGCGCGATGCAGCGCCGGCAGAACGCCTGCATGCTGAAAATCGGCCCCGATATCATGTATTTCTCCGGCTATCAGCCTGCCGCGTCGCGCAGCAGGTTCTGTGAGGACATTCCCACGATCGGCGCGACGATTTTCGTCCTCGATTATGCTCAGGACGAGCTGCGGGAGATGTCGACCGACTTTCGCATCATCCGCGACATCGGCGACAAGGGGCAGCAGGAGCGCCTCGACGCCGTCACGGTGGCCTATTTGCCGCCAAAGGTCTATCCGGCCGGCACGCTGAGCTTTGAACATGTCTTCAACGAGACCGGCCAATTCGTCGGGATCGTCACAGCGGATGGTCCCAACGGCGAGCACTGGGTGTCGCGGTTCCCCTTCACCGTCGGCGGCCGGCCGCTGCTCGCGCGGATGCCTTACGTTCTTTTTGCGGCCGCCGGCGTTCTGGCTCTCGTGCTGTTCGTTTGGGGAAAAGATGACCAGCGCGCGCGCGGCGCTTAGAGCGATTCCCGATCACATGAAAGTGATCGATAAGAATTGCTCAAAATCAAAATGCCGAAGGCGACGCGGCGTCATGTAGCCGTTAAATTGGACGCGCATAGACTTCGTCGAGCCTTCTGAACGTACTGCGTATCAAGGAAGGCTCAAACGCCGGGCCGGAGGTACGTCCGGCGTTTTTTATTTGCGGTCCCAACGCGCCGTCCAGAGGGGACTGAATTTCAAAAAACAACGTGATTTTGAAGACTTAACCATATACTGCCTCTTGCCGAAGCCGCGCTGTCTTGCCATCATCGCGGCGGGCTGGGGGCTGCCATGGGCGAATTGGTTAAGCGATTTTCAGGATTCAGTTACAGCGCGCAGGGCGGACTGCAGCGCGACGGCAAGCGCATTCATCTGGGCCCACAGGCGCGTCAACTACTTGAAATGCTTCTTGAATCGCCTGGCGTCCTGGTCACCAAGGGCGAAATCGCCGCGCGGCTGTGGCCGGATCGCGCCGCATCCGACGATTCCATCGATCGCTGCGCCTATCTTTTGCGGAAGCCGCTGCGCGACGCCGGCGGCGAGGAGCTGATCGCCACCGCCTATGGCCGGGGGCTGTTGCTCCGCGGAACGGTCGAAACCATCGACGAGGGCGCCGCGCAAACACTTCGTCTCGCGCCGTTGAGCGAGCCGCATATTCTCGATCTCTGGCAGACCGCCTATGAGCTTGCCGGGGACCGCACGCGAGAGGGCTTCGCCCGCGCGCAGGAAGCGATCGCATCCGCCGCCCAGATCGACCCCGGCAACCCGGCGGTCTGGTCGCTCGCCGCCGACATCGCCGCCGGCCGCGTCGTGCGCGGATTTCTTCGTCCCACCCAGGCTACGACGATGATCGAGGACTTCGCCGGCCGGGCGCTCGGCATCGCGCGCGATCACACGCCGGCGCGGGCCGTTCTCGGCTGGGCCCGCGGCGCGCTGAGGGGCAAGGTTTCCGAGGGCCTCGC
>JALHNR010000239.1 GCA_022843525.1 Methylocystis sp.
CGAGGATGCGCACGACGGCATTGGCGTAAACGCGTTGCGCGCCGGCGATCCAATTGATTTCGCGAATCTGCTCCCAGCGCGGCGGATCGAATTTGCCGCCGAGATCCATGATTTTATGAATCGTGTTGCAGGGCCGGTTCGCGAGGTCCGCATTCGGCGTCAGATGCAGCGCGTCACACAAGAGTTGATAGGCGAGCAGACTGCCGTCCGGGGTCCAATGCGTGTCGCTGCGCCAGTAGAGTTCAATTTCGTCGCGCCGCTCGCGCATCGGCCAAACGAGATCGACCCATCCGGCTGCGCGCGCGCCGCCTTCGAAGAGCTGTTGCAGGCGGATCGCTGGCGCGAGATCGACATCGACGAGCGGCGTCGCTTGTTTGTGCCCGTAAATCGTCAGCTTTTCCGGCGCGACGAGATGGGCGTAGGCGACGCCGAGCGCCTCGCAACGTTGCTTCCGCTCTCTGATGGCGTCTCGCCACCGGCGCAGGTTGGCGTCTGGCAGATGGCCGCCGTCGCGCTCATAGAGCGTCGTGACGAAATTCGTTCCGCCCGTAAGGAACAGCCAGCCGTCGTGACCTTCATGAACGATGAGTTCGGTCACGGCGCCGAAATCTCAGTGGGGTTCGCCGTGAAGTCCGGCTGGGGCTTGCGCGCGTAAAGGATCGTCGCGGCGGCGAGTTCGAAAAGCTTCTCGCGCGACAATTCCCGCGCCCACGGCTTTTCGAGCAGCGGGCCGGGATAGGCGATCAGATCTTCGACGCGCGTGCGCAAGAATTGTTTGCGCGCGCGGGGCGAAAGACCCTGCGACCAGGAGCGCAGCTGCCAGGCGATCGCCCAGATCGGATGCGTCGGATTGGTGACCTCCTGCCGTTCGATGGTCAAATGCCCCTCGAAAAGCGTGCGCAATCCTTCATGCGTCATATTGAAATAATGATGGGGATAGCCGTGCAGCGGCTGCAGAAACGGCACGCAGCATTTCAGCCATCCGCCCGGCTTGAGCACGCGCGCGATTTCGGCGGCGCAGCGAAACGGATCTTTCACATGCTCCAGCACCGCGATGGAGATGACGCCATCGAAGGCGTTATCTCTGAAGGGAAGCCGATGCGCCAGGCCGACCACGTCGGTCGTCGCATAATCCATCATCTCGAAGTTGACGACATTGCTATAATACACCGGGCGGTAGCCCGCGCCGACGTCGAGGATCAAGCCGTCGGCGTGGCGCTCGATCAGTTCGACTGTTTCATCGTCATAGCCGTTCTCGCTGATCGGCATATCCTCGGTGGCGTCTTGCCCCTGACCCGAGGCTTCATCCGAAAACACGAATTTGCCGGAATACGACAGCGGCGTTTCGGGCTCGAGCAGCAGCGGTCGCACGGCGCTGAGCTTTCGTGCGCGAATGGCAGGGATGTCGCTCATGCGCTGCTGGCGTCTTGCCTGGGCGCGACCAAGCTGGTCGAAATGCGCGCGCCCTGTGACAAACTGACCAAGCTCGACCGACTCTCGCACGTCCGGGTTCGCCGCCAGATAGCGCGCCTCGTCGAAATTCTCCGACGTCGCGGGCTCGTCATCAGCGACCTTCTGCCGGCGGCCCTCAATATGGCCAAATTTTTTGAAATGCCTCCAGCCCGAGCCGATTTTGCCGAGGCGAACCGCCTCGGCGACGTCGGGGTTGACGGCGAGATAGGCCTTTTCGTCGAAGGTTTGCGGCGTCGGCGTCTCTTGCAGCGCCGCCGACTGAAAGGGATTATTCATGCAGACGGCGAAATGCTATTCAATAGCCACCCCCACCGGATGGTTAGCACAAACTGCAGTACAGGAAAACACGCGATCTGCTTTTCAATCGACAAAGCTCCGTTCGAAGCAGGGGCGATGATTTGATCAAAAAAATTTCGGATATCGACATGCAATCTGGTCAGGATGATATCGCCAACGCGGGCGAAGCGCCAATCGCGGTCGAGGCGTTCTATCGCTACGGCTACAAAGGGCGTTCAATGCTCGCTATTCGCGCGCCCTTTGCGATGGGCGCCGACGGCGCGGAAATCATCGGTCGCGCCATCGCAGCAGGCGCGCGCCAATATGTCGTCGTCTCAATCGCGCGCCAGATCTCCGGGCCGATTCATCCAGGCGAACCGCTCGGCGTCGAGCTGCGCGCCAGCGACGCAAGTGAAACGTCTTCAGGCTGAAGAATGAGCAAGATTCTGGGACTCGGCCACAGTCACATCGTGGCGATCGCCAAAGGATGTTACGAGCTGCAGCACGAAGCATTTCGATTTGGCGGCGCGCCGCTCGCTTCGCGATTCCTCTATCTCTACGATCCCGAGATCACGCCGACCTTGGCGCAGGAGGGCGACGCTTCGCGCCTCAATTTTCGTCTTCGCCAAATCCTCGATGAGGAGCGGCCGACTGGCGTCGTGTTGTCGGTCGGCGGCAACGAGCATATCGCTCTTTCGGTGACGCAGCCCAAAGAGCGTTTTGACTTTATCCTCGGCGCGGAGCCCGAACTCGATCTTGAACCTGGCGCCATCGTGCTGCCCGAAGCCGCCATTCGCGAGACGTTGCGGGAAAAAATGGCGCCGACCCTTGCGACCATCGAAGCGATCCGAAACGAGACGACGGCGCCGATTGTTTGCCTCGAGCCGCCGCCGCCTCTTCCCAATTCGCGCATCATGGAATGTCCGCAGGAGTTTTTTCGTAAAGCATTCGACCCGCGAAAACTGTCGGGCGAAATCTTTCGCTATAAGATGTGGCGTACGCAGTCTGCGCTCTATCGTGAAGTCTGCGCGCGAGCAGATATTCTCTTTGCGGCCGTTCCGGCGGAGTTCATTGCGCCGTCGGGCGTGTTGGCGGAGGTTGTTTGGGGCGCCGACGCCTCTCACGCGAATGCGCTCTTTGGTCGACGGATGATCCAAAGCGCCGCAGAGCTTATCGAGGCGCGGCTGAGTGATGGACGCCAATGACGACGCATCCCTATTCGAAACGTCCCGACTACGCCCTGTGGCGCCGCGCGGTCGCAGATGTCGCGCCCGGCGAACTCGATCCCGTCGTGGAGGCGCCTTTCCGGCTCGGCCTTCGCGAAAAAATCGCGACTGCCGGGAGCTGTTTCGCGCAACACATCGGCCGTTATTTGAAGTCGAGCGGCTGCAATTATCTCATTACCGAGTCGCCGCATTGTTTCATCGGTCAGCAGGCTGCCGACGCCCTTAATTACGGACTCTATACGGCGCGCTACGGCAATATCTACACGAGCCGGCAGCTGCTGCAGCTCTTCGATCGGGCCTATGGGCGGTTCACGCCAAAGGAGAACTACTGGCCGGAAGGCGCCGCGCATGTGATCGATCCGTTTCGGCCGCAAATCCAGCCGGGCGGATTCAACTCGATCCGCGAACTCGACTATGATCGGGAACGTCATTTCGAAGCGGTGCGCCGGGCGTTCGAGACTCTCGACGTCTTCGTGTTCACGCTGGGGCTGACGGAACTCTGGCGTTCGCGCGAAGATGGCGCAGCCTTTCCGCTCTGCCCAGGCGTTGCCGGCGGCGATTACTCTCCCGCGCGACACGAATTCGTTAACCTTGGCGTCGACGACGTCGTCGCCGACATGACCGCCTTCATCGCGCGTCTGCGCGCGGTCAATCCCGGCGCACGAGTCATTTTGACCGTCTCGCCCGTGCCGCTCGTCGCCACCGCCGAGCAGCGTCATGTCCTGATGTCGACGATGTATTCGAAATCGGCGCTGCGCGTCGCGTGCGATATGCTTTCGCGCACGCTCGGTCAGGTCGCCTATTTTCCTTCCTATGAAATTGTCGCTGGCGGCTACGCGCCGACCGATTATTTCGCGGCAGACAGGCGCAGCGTCACGCCGGAAGGCGTGGCGCATGTCATGCGCGTGTTTGAACGGCACTTCATCAAGCGTAACGCCGCCGGCGAAGCCTTGCGCGGCGCGCTGCGCGCGTTCGCCCCGGCGCGCACGGCCTCGGCCGAAGATCCTATCGCCGCCGCGATGCGCCTCATGTGCGACGAAGAGGCTCTCGCGCTGGAGCGAATCGAAGCATCGCCGAGCGACGCCGAGCAGGCCGAAGTTGAGGCGGCGGCGCAGAACGAGTCAGGAAAAGAATTTCCCGCGCAGGAAACGCTCGCCGATGAGCCCGAGCGTGAGGCTAATGCCGCCGACCCACAAAATCATGGACTTGTTGATTAGCTCGGCATCGTAGCTTGTATAATAAGCGGAGCGCAGCCATTCGACGAGATGCAGCAGAGGATTATACACCATGTATTCCCGAATGCTTTCGGGCATCGCCGTCCGCGGCATATAGACCCCTGAAAACAGATAGAGGACGAGCATAGTGAGAATGAAAAACACCAAAAAGTAATGCCCCACGAGCGCGCACATGACGACGTTGAAAAAACCAAGCCCGATCCCGAGAAATACCGCGGCGCCAACGGCCTTCGAGGCTTCAGTGGTGTCTGTGGGCAATATATCGACGTCGAACAGGCTGACGACTGACATAAACAACGCAAGCACGATCACGGCGTTGAGCGTCTCAAGGATGCTGCGACTGAAGATGAGATGGAGCGGCGTTATGAGGGGGATATTCAGTAATTGTCGATTCTGCGGAATTGCCATCGCGAGCAAGCGCGCTGGATAAAGGCACAGAATATACGGGACGATGCCAGTGCCTATAAAAGTTGTCGGGCTGTCGCCAACGGGCGCAATCCCAATTCTGAGTAGGTAGGCGATTGTAACCGCGCCGATGTGCGTCAGGGGCCATGCGATCGCGATTAAATAACCAAGGTGGCTGTGCCCGTAACGCGAGCGCATGTCCTGAATCAGAACCGCGCCAATAATCCGGCGAAATTCTGCGATCTTCTCGGCGAGCTTCATCCAGCGCTCCCGAACGAGCGAGTCGAGAACTAGCTTCATTATTTTTGCTCTCACATGCGCAGCGAAGGACAAAAGACAGAGGAGCTAGGCGGAATAAAGACGCTGACCTGAGCGACGCCTTGCGACGCGCTATACGCTCAGCATTCCATTTGCCTCGAGATAAGCGATAATCTGGTCAGCGATGGCTTCGGCGGAGCGCTCCGCCGAACTGAGCTTCAGTTCGGGAGATTCCGGAGTTTCATAGGGCTGGTCGACGCCGGTGAAATTCTTGATCTCGCCGGCGAGCGCGCGCTTATACAATCCCTTGGGATCCCGCTCCTTGCACACATCGAGCGGCGCGTCGATGAAGATCTCGATGAATTCCTTTTCTCCGACAAGCGAGCGCACCATGCGCCGTTCAGCGCGGAAGGGGGAAATGAAGGCGCAAAGCACGATCAGGCCCGCGTCGACCATGAGTTTCGCGACTTCTCCCACCCGACGGATGTTTTCGACCCGGTCCGCTTCTGTAAAGCCGAGGTCCTTGTTGAGGCCGTGCCGCACATTGTCGCCGTCAAGCATCAGCGTATGGGCGTGACGTTCGACAAGCTTTGATTCGACGAGATTGGCGATCGTCGATTTTCCCGCGCCGGAAAGCCCGGTAAACCATAGGACAGCAGGCGTCTGATGTTTGAGACGCGCGCGCGTCGCCTTTGAGACGGATTGCTCCTGAAGATGAATGTTCGTCGCGCGTCGCAGAGGAAAGGCGATGATCCCTGCGGCGGCGGTCGCATTGGTGAAGCGGTCGATCAGGATGAACGCGCCTGTCGTGCGGTTTTCATCATAGGAGTCGAACGCCACGGGCGCGGCGGCGGCGATGTTGCAAAAGCCGATCTCATTGAGGCTCAGCGTCTTGGCGGCGCTCTTTGCGCCAGTGTCGACATCGAGCTTGTGCTTGATGTCTGTCACGCTCGCGGCAAGAGACCGGCCGTTGATCTTCATCAGGTAGGAACGGCCAGGAAGAAGGCTGTCGTCGCTCATCCAGATAAGATGCGCGGCGAATTGGTCGGCGACGTTCGGGCGGTTCGTCGGATGGCAGAGAACGTCGCCGCGAGACGCGTCGATTTCGTCGGCGAAGGTCACCATGACCGAGTCCGGCGCAGCGGCGCTGAACAGGTCTCCGCCCATGGCGACGATGCGCGCGATCTTGGTTTTCCGTCCGGAGGCGGCCGCCACGATTTCATCGCCGACCTGAATTCGGCCGGAAGCGATTGCGCCGGCGAAGCCGCGGAAGGCGTCGCTTCGGCGATTGACCCATTGCACCGGCAGCCGCAGCGGCGCCTCGCCGCCATCCGTCTCGACGTCGGCGTTTTCGAGATAAGTCAAGAGACTCGGGCCGCAACGCCACGGCATATTCGCCGAGCCGGCGACGACATTTTCCCCGCAGCGGGCGGAGATGGGAATTGCTTCGACGGTGCGAAAGGCGAGCGAGGCGGCGACGCTTTCAAAGTCGCCGACGATTCTTTCAAACACGGCTTCGTCGTAATCAACAAGATCCATTTTATTGACGGCGAGCACGATGTGCCGGACGCCAAGGAGAGAGGCGATCGTCGCATGTCGCCGCGTCTGCGTCAGCAGACCCTTTCGGGCGTCGACGAGCAGTATGGCCAACTCAGCATTCGACGCTCCCGTCGCCATATTGCGCGTATATTGCTCGTGGCCAGGCGCGTCGGCCAAAATGAACGATCGCGCGGGGGTGGAGAAATAGCGGTAAGCGACATCGATCGTAATGCCTTGCTCGCGTTCGGCCTCAAGTCCGTCGACAAGCAAAGCGAAATCGATCTCCTCGCCTAAAGTGCCGTGCCGCAGCGAGTCGCTGCGCAGAGCGGCCAGTTGATCGTCGAAGATCAGCTGACGTTCATAGAGCAGACGCCCGACGAGCGTCGACTTGCCGTCGTCGACCGATCCGCAGGTCAACACCCGCAAAGTGGGCCGCGGCCGGCTGGGCTGGGCTTTTGAGAGGATTTCCGCATCGGCGATAAAGGGGGCGGTCATCAGAAATAGCCCTCGCGCTTCTTTCGCTCCATGGACGCAGACTCATCGAAATCGATCAGCCTGCCCTGACGTTCAGAGGTCGAGGCCTGTCGCATTTCCGCGATGATCGCCTCCAGCGTATCCGCCTCGGATTCGATCGCTCCCGTCAGC
>JALHNR010000240.1 GCA_022843525.1 Methylocystis sp.
ACGCGGCTGAACTGGGTGAGAAACGTCGTTTTTCCTCTTGGCAAACTGCTCCACTCCCCTTAAATAGACGATCCGGGGCTGGCCAATCGACCTGCGGCCCCCTTTTCAGTTTTGAGCTTCCGCCTCGACTCAAGTCCTTCCAGGGCTTAGGAAAAGGCGGTGGATAGGCCGGCGGACCCGGGGGTTCTCCCTCGTGTCCCGTCCGGCCATGTCCTGTCCGAGACTGCCGGCGCACGCAAGGGGCTTCAACCCTGTAGCGGCTCAATCGGCCCAAGGAAAGGCGGAGCGATCCGTCTTCTCGAAGGCGGCCTGCACAGACGGGGAAACCGGAATTTTAGAGGCCGCAAACGGGCTTCCCGCGTGCGTCCTTCGAATTTGGTTCGCGCCCCTTCAACCGCCGCGGCGTTGCGCCGTGACGGGGACAGGATCTACGGCGCCGCTCGCCTCAAGCGAGCGGCATGTCGCAACCGGCGGGATTTCCCGCCAGTAGAGAGAGCAACCGTGGACAGAGCGGAGAAAAAGGAAGCGGTCGCGGCGTTACGCGAAGTCTTTTCGAAGACCGGCGTCGTCGTCGTCGCTCACTACTCCGGCCTGACCGTGGCCCAGCTGCAAAACCTGCGCAAGCAGGCCCGCAATGCTGGCGCGACGGTCCAGGTCGCGAAGAACCGCCTCGCCAAGATCGCTCTCGATGGCGCCGACGTCGCCTCTATCGCGCCCCTGCTCAAGGGGCCGACCCTGATCGCCTATTCGGACGATCCGGTGGCGGCGCCGAAAGTCGCCGTGGCCTTCGCCAAGGACAACAACAAGTTTGTCATCCTGGGCGGCGCCATGGGCAAGACTGCTCTGAATCCGGACAGCGTCAAGTCGCTTGCGACGATGCCGTCCCTCGACGAACTGCGCGCCAAGCTCGTGGGCCTTATCCAGGCGCCCGCGACCAAGATCGCTCAGCTCTCGACCGCGCCAGCCGCCAAGCTCGCGCGCGTCTTCGGAGCCTACGCCAATCGAGACGCGGCCTAAGAGGCCGAGAACCAGACAAACCAAATTCAAAGGACGCAACAAATGGCAAATCTTGAAAAAATCGTCGAAGACCTCTCGGCGCTGACCGTCCTCGAGGCGGCTGAACTCGCGAAGCTCCTCGAAGAGAAGTGGGGCGTTTCCGCCGCCGCCGCCGTCGCCGTCGCCGCCGCTCCTGGCGCCGCCGCCGCTGCGCCGGCCGTGGAAGAGAAGACCGAGTTCAACGTGATCCTGGCCGCGGCCGGCGAGAAGAAGATCGAGGTCATCAAGGAGGTCCGCGCGATCACCGGCCTCGGCCTGAAGGAAGCCAAGGACCTGGTCGAAGGCGCGCCCAAGCCCGTCAAGGAAGGCGCGACCAAGGATGAGGCCGAGAAGATCAAGGCCGCCCTCGAAAAGGTCGGCGCCAAGGTCGAACTCAAGTAATTTTTTCGCCGCCTTTGGCGGCGTTGCGATCGTCGCAGCCCCGGCGCGCCGGGGCTGCGACCAATAGACAAAAGGCGCTCACGGACGCGGGAACCCGCCGCAAGACGAGCGCCTGACGGGCAAGGACCTCTCGCAGCGGGATGGTCGGCCAACGAAGAAAGAGGCTCGAAAAGCGACATGGCTCAGACGTCGGCGAGAAAGTTCACCGGTCGCAAGCGCATCCGCAAATTCTTCGGACATATCCGCGAAGCGGCGGAAATGCCGAATCTGATCGAGGTCCAAAAGGCCTCCTATGATCAGTTCCTCCTTGTCGACGAGCCGAAAGGCGGCCGTCCTGACGAGGGGCTGCAGTCCGTCTTCAAGTCCGTCTTTCCGATCTCCGACTTCTCGCAGGTCTCCCTGCTCGAATTCGTGCGCTACGAGTTCGAACAGCCGAAATATGACGTCGACGAATGCCGCCAGCGCGGCATGACCTACGCTGCGCCGCTCAAAGTGACGCTGCGCCTCATCGTGTTCGACGTCGATCCCGATACGCAGGCGAAGTCGGTCAAGGACATCAAGGAGCAGGACGTCTACATGGGCGACATGCCCTTCATGACGTCGAATGGCACCTTCGTGGTCAACGGCACCGAGCGCGTCATCGTCTCGCAGATGCATCGCTCGCCGGGCGTGTTCTTCGACCACGACAAAGGCAAAAGCCATTCTTCGGGCAAGCTGCTGTTCGCCGCCCGCATCATTCCCTATCGCGGATCCTGGCTCGACATCGAGTTCGACGCCAAGGACATCGTCTATGCGCGCATCGACCGCCGCCGCAAGATTCCGGTGACGTCGCTCCTGTTCGCGCTCGGCCTCGACGGCGAAGAGATTCTGTCGACCTTCTACAAAACCATCATGTACACGCAGGACGGCGAGAACTGGCGTATGCCGTTCGACGCCGAGCGCATCAAGGGCGTGAAGGCTGTCGCCGATATGGTCGACGCCGACACCGGCCAGGTGATTCTCGAAGCCGGTAAGAAACTCGCCGTGCGCGCCGCGCGCCAACTCGCCGAGAAAGGCGTGAAGGCGATTCGCGTCGCGCCCGAAGAACTCTACGGCCAATATCTCGCGCAGGACCTCTTCGACCCCGCCACCGGCGAGATCTTCGCCGAAGCGGGCGAGGAGATCACTGTAAAGACGCTGCCGCTGCTGATCGAAAAAGGCTTCGACGAGCTGCCGGTGCTCGACATCGACCACATCAATATCGGGCCGTACATCCGCAATACGCTCGCCGTCGACAAGAACTCGATCCGCGAAGAGGCGCTGTTCGACATCTATCGCGTCATGCGCCCGGGCGAGCCGCCGACGATGGACACGGCGGAAAACATGTTCCACTCGCTGTTCTTCGATCCCGAGCGCTATGATCTCTCGGCCGTCGGCCGCGTGAAGATGAACATGCGCCTCGATCTCGACGCGCCGGACACGACGCGGACGCTGCGCCGCGAGGATATCCTCGCGGTCGTCAAGGCGCTCGTCGATCTGCGCGATGGTCGCGGCGAAATCGACGACATCGACCATCTCGGCAACCGCCGGGTGCGCTCGGTCGGCGAGCTGATGGAGAATCAGTATCGCCTCGGCCTGCTGCGCATGGAGCGCGCCATTAAGGAGCGCATGTCGTCGGTCGATATCGACACGGTCATGCCGCAGGACCTGATCAACGCCAAGCCGGCGGCGGCCGCCGTGCGCGAATTCTTCGGTTCGTCGCAGCTGTCGCAGTTCATGGACCAGACCAATCCGCTGTCGGAGATCACGCATAAGCGTCGTCTCTCGGCGCTTGGCCCGGGCGGACTCACCCGTGAAAGAGCGGGCTTCGAGGTGCGCGACGTGCACCCGACGCATTACGGCCGCATCTGTCCGATCGAGACGCCGGAAGGTCCGAACATCGGCCTGATCAATTCGCTCGCGACCTTCGCCCGCGTCAACAAATACGGCTTCATCGAAGCGCCGTATCGCCGCGTGCGCGACAGCAAGGTGACCGGCGAAGTCGCCTATCTGTCGGCGATGGAGGAGGCGAAATATCACGTCGCTCAGGCGAATGCGCAGGTCGACGAGGACGGCAATCTGACGGAAGACCTCGTGCTCTGCCGCCACGCCGGCGACGTCATGCTCGTGCCGCGCGAGAAGGTCGACGCGATGGACGTGTCGCCCAAGCAGCTCGTGTCGGTGGCCGCGGCGCTCATTCCGTTCCTTGAGAACGATGACGCCAACCGCGCGCTGATGGGTTCGAACATGCAGCGTCAGGCCGTGCCGCTCGTCAAGGCCGACGCGCCGCTCGTCGGCACCGGCATGGAGGCGATCGTGGCGCGCGACTCCGGCGCCGCCATCTCGGCGCGCCGCACCGGCGTGGTCGACCAGATCGACGCGACCCGTATCGTCATCCGCGCGACTGAAGAACTTGATCCGGGCAAGCCCGGCGTCGACATCTATCGGCTGATGAAGTTCCAGCGCTCGAACCAGTCGACCTGCATCAACCAGAAGCCGCTCGTACGCGTCGGCGATCTTGTGGTGAAGGGCGACATCATCGCCGACGGTCCGTCGACCGACCTTGGCGATCTGGCGCTCGGGCGCAATGTGCTCGTCGCCTTCATGCCTTGGAACGGCTACAACTTCGAGGATTCGATCCTTCTGAACGAGCGCATCGTCAAGGACGACGTGTTCACCTCCATTCACATCGATGAATTCGAGGTGATGGCGCGCGACACGAAGCTCGGTCCGGAAGAAATCACCCGCGATATTCCCAACGTCTCGGAAGAGACGCTGAAGAATCTCGACGAGGCGGGGATCGTCTATATCGGCGCCGAAGTGCAGGCGGGCGACATTCTCGTCGGCAAGATCACGCCCAAGGGCGAAAGCCCGATGACGCCGGAGGAGAAACTCCTGCGCGCCATCTTCGGCGAAAAGGCCTCCGACGTGCGCGACACGTCGCTGCGCGTGCCGCCGGGCGTTCAGGGAACGATCGTCGAGGTGCGCGTCTTCAATCGCCACGGCGTTGAGAAGGACGAGCGCGCCCAGGCGATCGAACGCGAGGAGATCGAGCGCCTGGCCAAGGACCGCGACGACGAGCTCGCGATCCTGGACCGCAACGTCTATACGCGTCTCTGCGAAACGCTGATCGGCAAGGTCGGCATCGCCGGCCCCAAGTCGTTCAGGAAGGGCGAGAAGCTGACTCAGGCGATCCTCGACGAATATCCCCGCTCGCAGTGGTGGACCTTCGTCGTCGAGGACGACGCGCTGATGGCGTCGATCGAAGCCGTGCGCAAGCAATATGACGAGTCGAAGAAGGGGCTTGAGAACCGCTTCCTCGACAAGGTCGAGAAACTGCAGCGCGGCGACGAACTGCCGCCCGGCGTGATGAAGATGGTCAAAGTCTTCGTCGCGGTGAAGCGCAAGATCCAGCCCGGCGACAAAATGGCCGGCCGTCACGGCAACAAGGGCGTCGTCTCGCGCATCGTGCCGCAGGAAGACATGCCGTTCCTCGAGGACGGCACGCCTGTCGACATCGTGCTCAATCCGCTCGGCGTGCCGAGCCGGATGAACGTCGGACAGATTCTCGAGACGCATCTCGGCTGGGCCTGCGCCGGTCTCGGCAAGCAGGTCGGCCAGGCCGTTGACGCGTATTATCGCAGCAAAGACATCAAGCCTTTGCGCAAAGCGTTGACGGAAATCTACGGCGACGATCCGGAACTCGCCTCGCTCAGCGAGACGAGCCTTGTGGAAGTCGGCAAGGATCTGAAGCGCGGGGTTCCGATCGCGACGCCGGTATTCGACGGCGCGCGCGAGAAGGACATCGTCGAAATGTTGGAGAAGGCGGGACTGGCCTCTTCAGGTCAGGTGCGGCTCTTCGACGGACGCACCGGCGAGACCTTCGACCGTAAGGTGACCGTCGGCTACATCTACATGCTGAAGCTGCACCATCTCGTCGACGATAAGATCCACGCGCGCTCCATCGGCCCCTACTCGCTTGTCACTCAGCAGCCGCTGGGCGGCAAGGCGCAGTTCGGCGGTCAGCGCTTCGGCGAAATGGAGGTCTGGGCGCTCGAAGCCTATGGCGCCGCGTACACGCTGCAGGAGATGCTGACCGTGAAGTCGGACGACGTCGCCGGCCGCACCAAGGTCTATGAGTCGATCGTGCGCGGCGACGACACCTTCGAATCGGGCATTCCGGAGAGCTTCAACGTGCTCATCAAGGAGATGCGCTCGCTGGCGCTGAACGTCGAACTGACCAACGCGGAGCCGGAAGAGGAAGCGCCGCCCACGGCGGCCGAGGCGGCGGAGTAATCCCTGCCGATGAAGCTGCAGAACGTCATTGCGAGCGAAGCGAAGCAATCCCCTATTGCTTCGCCGTTTCGCGTCTTGCGGTGACGGTCTGAATGAGGATTTCACGGCGCGCGGAAAAAGGCTCGAAGCCGCATTCGCAGCGCCCTAGGAGAAGACCATGAATCAGCAAGAGGTCATGAATCTCTTCAATCCGGTCGTGGCGACGCAGGCCTTCGACCAGATTCAGATTTCGATCGCAAGCCCGGAGAAGATTCTTTCCTGGTCTTACGGCGAGATCAAAAAGCCCGAGACGATCAACTACCGCACGTTCAAGCCCGAGCGCGACGGTCTGTTCTGCGCGCGCATCTTCGGTCCGATCAAGGACTATGAGTGCCTGTGCGGCAAATATAAGCGGATGAAATACAAGGGCGTGATTTGCGAGAAGTGCGGCGTCGAGGTCACCCTCGCGCGCGTGCGGCGTGACCGCATGGGCCACATCTCGCTCGCTGCGCCCGTCGCCCACATCTGGTTTCTGAAGTCGCTGCCCTCGCGCATCGGCCTGTTGCTCGACATGACGCTCAAGGATCTTGAGCGAATCCTCTATTTCGAGTCGTACATCGTCCTCGACGCCGGCCTGACGCCGCTCAAAGAGCGTCAGTTGCTGTCGGAAGACGAATATATGCGCGCGCAAGACGAATATGGCCAAGACACGTTCACGGCCATGATCGGCGCGGAAGCGATCCGCAAACTTCTTGAGTCGATGGACCTGGAAGCGATCGCCGCGTCGCTGCGCATCGAGATCTCCGAAGCGAAGACCGAACTCAAGCCCAAGAAGCTGGCCAAGCGCCTCAAGATCATCGAAGCTTTCCTGCAGTCGGGCAATCGCCCCGAATGGATGATCCTCAAGGAAGTTCCGGTCATTCCGCCGGATCTGCGTCCGCTCGTGCCGCTGGACGGCGGCCGCTTCGCGACCTCGGATCTGAACGATCTCTACCGCCGCGTCATCAACCGCAACAATCGTCTGAAGCGGCTGATCGAATTGCGCGCGCCGGACATCATCATCCGTAACGAGAAGCGCATGTTGCAGGAGGCCGTCGACGCGCTGTTCGATAACGGCCGCCGCGGACGCGTGATCACGGGCGCCAACAAGCGTCCGCTGAAGTCGCTCGCCGACATGCTGAAGGGCAAGCAGGGCCGCTTCCGTCAGAACCTGCTCGGCAAGCGCGTCGATTATTCCGGCCGCTCGGTGATCGTCGTCGGTCCGGAGCTGAAGCTGCATCAGTGCGGCCTGCCCAAGAAAATGGCGCTCGAGCTGTT
>JALHNR010000241.1 GCA_022843525.1 Methylocystis sp.
GACAGTTCCGTAAGCGTCGAATGCGTGTGCTGCCACAGTCACCCTCCAGCATGAGCCACGCCTATGTTCGAACTTCTTCCGCTCGAGCACAATGTGCCCGCTGAGAGGGGCTCGTTTAGCGACGTGGGCGCTCCGGTCTGCTTTGTTCGCGTGCAAATAAGGTCATATCTCTCGGCGGGAGGCGAGAGGGGCCTGTCATCATCACTACAAACCTCACCGAATGAATCACGAGTACACGTTTCACGCAGTCCCTCGGCGCGCTTTTATCCATGCCCTATAGGCACCTGGGGTCATTCCAGAATACCGCTGAAATGCGCGGCGAAAGCTAGTTTGATCTGAGTATCCTGAGGTCTGCGACAACTCTTTAACGGAATGTGCAGTCGTCTCGAGCAGCGTTCGAGTGATTTCAAAACGTACTCGATCGATGAAGCCTTTCGGAGTTTCTCCTGAGGTTTCTTTAAGGCGTCTGTGGAGCGTCCTCTCTGAGGAATTGAGCGCAACTGCGAGTTGCCGGGCTGTTAGCGGTGCATCACCGGCCTGGCGAACCACCCTCTCAGCTTCAAGCAAGAACCGGTTGGACGCTGCCAAATGTCCGGGAGGGACATAAATGGTTTGAGTTGATGGCGTCGTGTCAACAACCGTGAAATCTGCAGCCTCTTTCGCGGCGTCACCACCGCAAAGAGAGCGAATGACGTGGAGCGAAAGGTCGATCCATGAAAGCGGCCCGCCCGCAGTTACAACACGATTTTCTTCAATAAGAGACGCACCCCACGCGACCTGTGCGCGTGGATAATTGGCCTTCAAATCATCGTGCCGCCACCACGTTGTTGTGCAACGGCGACCATCAAGTAGCCCAGCCTCGCCAAGAATGAAGACCCCGTTGCAGGAGGCGCACACAATTGCGCCAAGCGCATGTTGATGCCTCAACCAGGCCGCGATTGCACCAATTTCGATAGAGAGTGACAGACGATTATTACCATCACATATGTAAGCTGGGACGATGACAGCGCTGCAAGACTTGATCGAATCAAGGCCCTTATCTACCTCCTGCCGCCTACGGTTTCCGTCATCAAAAGGCGCGCCATTAAAGCTCGCGGTAACGACTTCAAACGGCAGCGGTCTACCTGGCTTCGTGAGCATCCGAAGACTCATCGTAAGCATGTCATAGGGACCCAGAAACGCAGACCCGATGCAATCGCGATAGCCAAGGACAACAACATCCATTGCGACGCCCTGACGTTTGGCAGACTTTGTCTCGAGTTTGGCAAACTCGATGGCAAGCCCGGTATTCTTATTGTCAAACGAGACTAGCTGTAATCGATCTCAAGGTCGAGCACATTTCCCTCACGGGAGGAACCAAGACCGCCCGGATCAATCGGAGGATGAAAAATGAGTGTGACAACAGAAGTTGCGGGCCGGTCCCGTGCAGAAGTGGAAAAAGTTGTCGACCTAAGGGGAATGTGGATCGGGCTCGCCGTTCTGAACGGGTTCTATCTGATCGTGCGCATATACGAGCAGATTTACGGCTGGCGGGCTGGCCTCGATTCATTCGCGCCGGAGTTCCAGACCTATTGGATGAGCATTCTGTGGACGGAAATTCCGCTGGAGCTCATCTCAGGCATCGGCCTCGCCGGCTGGCTCTGGAAGACGCGCGTGCGTGACATGTCGACCGTGACGCCGCGTCAGGAGATGAAGGCCATCGCCGACAATGCAGCCTGGCTCGTCGTCTATGCGGCGGCGATCTATTGGGGCGCGTCTTTCTTCACCGAGCAGGACGGCACGTGGCACATGACGGTGATTCGCGACACGGACTTCACCCCGTCGCACATCATCGAGTTCTACATGAGCTATCCGATCTACTCGATCATGGCGATCGGCTGCTTCTTCCATGCGAAGACGCGAATCCCCTACTTCTCGAAGGGCTATTCGATTGCCTATCTGATCGTCTCGATCGGACCCTTCATGATCATTCCGAACGTTGGCCTGAATGAGTGGGGCCACACGTTCTGGTTCATGGAAGAGCTGTTCGTTGCGCCGCTGCATTGGGGCTTCGTGTTCTTCGGCTGGATGGCGCTCGGCGTGTTCGGGGTCGTGATCCAACTCCTGCTGAACATCCATCGTGTCATCGGCAAGGAAGGCGTCGAACTGCTGACCGGCGCGTAAGGCTCAAGATTCTCGCGCCGCGGCCGCGTTTGGACCTCCTGACGAACGACGGCGCGGCGCGGGAGGGAATGCGAAAAACTCCCAGAATCGAGCTCATTTCGTCGCCTCTCGCCGCCTTCTGCGGCGGGAGGCGATGGACGTCAGACCAAAAATTGCGGCATTCTCGAATCTAGAGACGCGGTGCCGGAAGACGAGTGGAGGCATGCTCATGATGAGGCTCCTATTGATTCTCCTCGCGGCGATCGGCTTGATCGCCCGCGCGGACGCACAGGCGGTGCGCAGGGATTCCGCCAAGGCTTTCCAGAAAGTTCGCGAATGCGCGACCCAGATGGGGCCTAACATCATAACCTTCAGCTTCTATCAGCCGACGCAATCGCGAAGCCAGTTCTGCGAGGACATTCCTGAGACAGGACCGACGACCATCGTGGTCGACACGATGCAGGACGAATTGCGGGACATGATGGTGGAGATCCGCATCGTTGAGGCGGACCCGAAGGGGGACGACGAGGCTGCGCCGAACGAAGCCTACCTGCCGCCCGCGCAGTTCCAGACCGGCGTTATCCAGCTCGAACACGACTTCAGGAAGCAAGGCGACTATGTGGCGCTCGTGCGGGCGCGCAGCGAAGATGGGCGCAAGGAATACAACGCCCGTTTCCCCTTCTCGGTCGGGGAAGCGTTTCTACGCGATTGGACTGCGGTCGCCGTCGCTACCGTCGTAGCGCTCGCTCTGGGCGCGGGCTGGTACGCGCATGTCTTCGGCAAGCGATCGTCGAAAAAGACCAAGCTCCGCCACGCGTGATGGCGACCGTTTGCTCCCTTGGAGCGAACGGTCTTCGCGCTGGATCGTATCGCGAGCGCAACGAAGCAATCCACTTTTTAGTGCGACTCCTGGATTGCTTCGTCGCTTACGCTCCTCGCAATGACGGTCTTTGCATTCCAAAAACGGCGTGCATCTATGTCGACGCTGTGCCCGGCTCCTCGAAGGCCAAAGCCGCTCCCTGCCGCATGGGCGTCGCGCCGGCCGCCAGCACGTAGCCGAGGCGGTCGAGGCTGGCATGCCCTTCTTCTCGATCTCGGGCTCCGACCTCGTCGAAATGTTCGTCGGCGTCGGCGCGTCGTGTGTGCGCGTCATTGCCGCCGCCAAGGCCGGCGGACAAACTCGGCACGGTCGCCTATGCCGATACGCACCAGGAACATTTCCTCGGCTATTCGATCCGGCACCAGACGATCTCCAAAGCGACGTAGCAGACGATCGACGCCGAAGTGCGGCGGCTGGTGCAGGAAGCCTATGATGAGGCCAAGCGCATCTTGACCGAAAAACACAGGCAACTCGATACGCTCGCGAATGGGGTGCTCGAGTTCGAGATGCTGACGGGCGAGGAGATGAAGGTTCTACCCGAGGGCAGGCTACCGCTGCGGGAGTCCATGGAAGTCAGGTCACCAGATGATAGGCGGCCAATAGTCGATCCATCCGGTTATGACTCGAAACTGCTTCATTATTGCTCATATCGTAACTGCATTTTTCCCGAATCTCATCCTAGCAGGCTTAATGGCGTGGGATGTGCTACCGGCCGTTCATCAGTGAATCCGTGCCGGACATCCCAACGCCGGCCGGCGTCGTCGCCAAGACGGAAACGCCGCGCCGCGTCCTTTTCGAGCTCTCGCTGCAGAACCAACGGCCCGTGATCGGCGGGCGCGGCACTTCCGCCGAAGCGATCATCGAATTGGGGGGAGGAGTCAACGCGGCGGGGGCGATCGAGGGTGACAAGCCGATGGCGGACGAGGCCATCATCGCGGCGGCGCCTGACATGGTCGTGATGATGCGTCGCGACGGCACGGCCTCGGAGGAGAACCATGGAACTCAGAGGAGTTAGGCTCCGTTAGTACGCCCTTGGCGTCGGCACTCGACGGGATTCTATGTAGGCTACGTGCTCGCCACCATTGATGGACGACAATCGTCAGCACGCCGCTGCGCGTCTACTTTTGGTCAAGCTCCTGTTCCAATTTCTCCAATAGCGCTTGTAACTCGTCGGGCAGCGGTTCCCCGATGATCTCTGTGAGCTTAATCCGTAGCTCCTTGCCGATTTGCTGGAGACCGGCGAAGGGCAATTCCTGGAGTTCGCGAGCGAGCGGGTCGCTTCTTTGGTTGTTTTTTTCTGTCATCACGGCCCGCCCGAGGCCGCAACTTTTCTGCGGTGGCTTTGTTCCATGATTTCTTAACAGTCGGATTCGCGCCATGTTCGGCCCGGTCAAGGCCAGGTTGCTCGGGCCGGCGTCCAACCCAGGCGCGCGCAGTATGCTAAGCACGACGCCACTCCGTACCGAAGACAGCTTGCCGCCGGCGGCAGTCGTCTATGACCGCCTCGATCGGCAGCGCGTCGCGCAGCTCCGCCGAAAAAAATCCAGCGCGCACAAATTCGCCAAAAGGCTGCAATCCGCGTCGCGCCATAAGGTCGCGGAGAGAGCGGTAGGCTGCGGCCGCCACGGTATGGATCGCCAGTTCGTCTTCTTCCGCAAACCAAAAGCGGATCGCGGCGTCCAGTTTCTCCTGGCAGCGGCCGCGTTCGTCACGGGCATGCCCGCGCCGTCAGCGTCCAACTACATGCCCTTGCTCAACCAACGATACGCTATCCCCAAGTTGGATTTGCCAGACGCAACATCGCCTCGCCTAACCCTTGGCGGCGATCGCAGCGACGCAGACGGAGGCAAGTTTGTCCCTTCGGGTTAGGGCGCGCGTGTGGCGGTGAATGGCGCTGCGATAACCGTCGTCGCCCGCGCAACGCCATAAGGCGGCAGTTTCGCCAGAATGTCCGCGCCCGCCGGGTAAACAGCGACTTGACCGCCGGTTGTCAGAAGGCGAGAGGCAGCGTTACGCGTCGGTTAGCGCATGAATTTTGGTCACGCGTCTTGCGCGCGACTGGCGATTGCCTGGGCGTGTTTCTTTGCCGCTGCGCTCGCCGAAGGATGCGCCTACGCCGCTGAAGAGCCGACAAAGACTTGAGTCGGCGGGTTGCCTGACGATTCCGACGAAGGCGCCCGTCTGTAACGGGATAATGCCGCCCGGGGATTCCGGGATAATGGCGCCCCCCTTTTACGAGATGATCCCGCCCGGGCGCCGCGTTCGTTGACCGACGAGATTTGTCTCACCTCCGATTGTTTTTGGTCAAGTCGTTTTGGGTCCTTTGGCGCGGGCGCGGCGCAGGCTCTCGCCGACGAGTTCTACGCGATGCGCGTTGTGCACGAGGCGGTCCAAGATCGCGTCGGCGTAGGTGGGATCGCCGATGACCTCATGCCATGAGGTCACGGGAAGTTGGGATGTGACGATCGTCGATCGTCGCCCATAGCGCTCTTCGAGGATTTCCAGGAGATCGTGGCGGGCGCCGGCGTCGAGCGGCTCGAGGCCGAAGTCGTCGAGGATCAGGAGATCGGCGCGGCCGAGGGATTTGATAAGACGCGGTGGCGCCCATCGCCGCGCGCGAGTGCAAGGTCTTCGCAGAGCTTCGGCCAGCGATGATAGACGACCGAGCGATTGTCCCGGCAAGCCTTCTGGCCGATGGCGCAGGCGAGCCAGCTCTTGCCGACGCCGGACGGACCGACGAGGGCGAGATTGTCGTGGGCGTCGATCCATTGGCCCTCGGCTAGCTTCTGGAACAGGGCGCGGTCGAGCCCGCGCGCGGCGCGGTAGTCGACATCTTCGATGCTGGCCTGCTGGCGGAGTTTTGCGGCGCGCAGCCTGGCCGTCAGCCGCTTGTCGCGTCGAAGAGACGCTTCTCGATCAAGCAGCAGCGCGAGCCAGTCGTTGCGGTCGATCCCTTTCGCCTCATCTGTCTCTGCGAGTTCGGCGAAAGCCTTGGCCATTCCGTAAAGGCCGAGGGCGTGAAGCTGGTCGAGGGTGGGATGTTTAAGCAAGTCGCTGTCTCCTAATGATAGTAGCGCGGGCCGCGGATATTGGGGTGAAGGATCGGAGCCGCGTCCGCGGCGCGCTTTGCCGCCGGCTTCCGATCGAGCTTGTTGTCGAGGATGGATTTGACCGAGCCGTAGGTCTTCGCGCCGATCTCGATGGCGCGCTCCGCCGCGGCCTCGACGCGCTCGGACCCGTAGGGGCCGACAAGGCGGACGATGCCCAGACAAGCGCGATAGCCCTGTTCGGGATGAGGCCGCGCCTCCAGAATCTGCTCGCAGAGCGCCGCCGTCGCCGGGCCGATCTTGCGGGCGTCCTCGCGGATGCGTTCAACGGTCCAGCCGGCATAGCGCCGGTGGCTCGACGGCATGTGCTCGGGAATGGTCGTGTGCTTGCGGTTGCCGCTCATCCGCAGATGGACGGCGATGCGCTCGCTCTTGCAGAAAATCTCGACGCCGCGGACGGTCAGGCGCGCTTCGACCTCCGCCCGGGCGAAGCGATAAGGCACGGAGTAATAATGCGCGTCGATCTCGACGTGATAGTCGATGCCGACGCGGCGCAAGCGCCATTCGCAATATTCGTAAGGCTCGACTGGAAGCGCCTTCAATGCCGGGCGGTCGATCTCGTCGAACAATTGGCGACGGGTGACACCGAGCCGGCGGATGGGGCGCTCCTCGTTGAGAGTTTTCAGCATCCCGTCGATGGCGGCGTTGACCTCCGCGAGGCTGTAGAAGGTTTTGCGACGCAGCCTGCCGAGCAGCCAGCGTTCGACGATCAGCACCGCCGATTCCACCTTCGCCTTGTCGCGCGGTTTTCTGGGCCGGGCCGGCAAAAGCGCGGCGCCGTAATGCGCCGCCATGTCGGCGTAGGTGCGGTTGACCTGTGGATCGTAGAAGCAGGCTTTGACGATGGCGGTCTTGGCGTTGT
>JALHNR010000242.1 GCA_022843525.1 Methylocystis sp.
ACAGGCATTTTTTCTTTTTCGATCGGATCTCGATAGAGCTTCTCGATTTTGTCAGCCAAGTCGATCGAGTCGAGTAAATTGAAATAGCGGACGTGATCTCCGCCGGTTTCGTGGAACACGGGCAAATCCGAGGCGATAACGGGAACTCCGTAATGACCCGCTTCAACAAGCGGGAGGCCAAATCCTTCGATCATTGACGGATAAACCAATGCGCGCGCACGGGCGTAGCAGTGATGAAGATCGGCGTCGCTCGCCTTATCCAGCCATAGGAGGCGTCGCCCAAATTCGTAGTGTTGCTTAATGCGATGTTCGAGAGATTCGCTTTGCCAGCCTGCGCGGCCAATGATGACGTAACGAGCGTCAATTCCGCGTGCCCAAAGACGTTCGAACGCGTCAAGCGCGATCGGATAGCATTTTCGTGGTTCAAGAGTGCCTACGCTTAGAAAGTAAGGCGTTTCACTCGTCGTCACGATTTTTGCCTCGGAAGAAATTATGGAATCATCTTTGTCGTCGAAATCCGCACCCAATCGCCACCAGCCGATGCGAAGATTCGGCTTTGTGGCGAGGTCTCTGCGAGAGACATAAGCGACAAAGCTCATCGCGGTGCTCTTTGAGACGCATATGATGCGATCGCTTTTCAGCACGAGCTTTTCGAACCACTCGCTGAATTCCTCAGTCATTCGCGGGGTGACGCTGAGTGGATGGATCAAGGGGATCAGGTCGTGCACGACCGTTATGAGCTGTCCGTCGACATCGGCGAGACGCTGAATGAGCGGCAGATGCTCCGAAAGCATGCCCCAGCTTGCGTCGAGGAGCATGAACTTGTCGCCTTGCTCGAACGTGATCGAGGTCGGGAGCAGCGGATGATCGTAGTAGGGAAGAAGTTCACCATTTTCGACAACGACGGGAAGCGCAAATCGATCTCGGATCGATCGCTTGGCGATCTCGCGAACGACGCGCTGAACGCCGGTTTTCCCGCCAACTCGGAGCGTTGGCGTAACATCAATGAAGACACGGCAAGATCTGATCGAGGCGAGAGTGTCGTCCGAGACGAGTTCTTTTGGCAAAAGAGGTCGACGCCTTTGTCTCGAGCGATCCTGAGTGCTCGATCCATCGTGCAGATGGCCAAGTCCGAGTTGCTTGGTCACGGTCCAGTAGAGTTCTCTCAATTTAAAATAGGCGAAAGCGGTTACTGGATCGAGCGCATCCGCCATGCGTCTGCGTTGGATCTCGAGGTTCTCTAGCTGAATCTGCGACGCGAGAAAAAGGGCGACCTCGCTTTCGTGTTCAATTGGCTGCTGCATCTTGCTCTTCTCTGGAGTGTGCGCCGAATGCGCGGACGCGTGCCGCTTCAGAAGATTGGGGGTGCTTTCAAATTGCTTTTCTGCGCCGCTGCGCTTCGCGGCGAGCGAGGACGGCGATTGCATCGGCTCACTTCGTTTGCAAACGGGCCATCAATTTGCTTGCGACGTCGCCGAGCCGGCTCGCATAACGCTCAGATGAGTATCTCTCTTCGTACAATGCGCGCGTATCGCTCGTCATCGGATCGCTTCGCTCAATCTTTCCGAGACGTTTCATCATGGCGGCGGCGAATTCGCTGGCGTCGTCCGCGATGAACACGTTGCGAAGCTTTGATGGATCAATCCCCATTCCCCTGAAAGCCTTCGATGTCGCAACGATCGGCAGTCCGCTGGAGAGCGCTTCCACGGTTTTGATCGAAAGGCCGTGCCCTTCTCTGGTCGGGAGGAGAATTAAAGCTGCATCGGCGTAGGCAGACTGTATTTCAGATACTCTGCCACGGAAGAGATGGCGATGCTCTTTATACAGTCCTGTGTCACGGCTTTTCACGCCATCGGCGATGTCGCCAAAAATTGAAATCGATAGTTCAGGCACGCGCGGTATAATATACTTCAAAAACCAGCGAACGCTGATGTAGTTGGCCGCGTTGTTGCCAGCGACGAAGATCGCGCGGTTGCCATTGTCGCGAGGCAGCGCGGAGGCTATCGAGGGATAGATCAGTTCGTGTTGAGCCAGAGGCAGAAGCTGCTCAAACGCCGCATGCTCCTCCGAATTCAAGTGAATGCATAAGTTGGCGCGCTTGATCCACTCGAGTTCGACGGCAAGCATGCTCCTATAGCCGACGTACGGCGGAATGCTACACCCAGCACGATTGCGGAGCTCGTATTGGCGAGCCTGAATGTCGTGAGTGTCCAGCACGACGGGGATACGGCGCATCGCGCGCATTTTCTCGACGAAAGGCAGCACAAAGAAGTGGTTGGCGTGAATCAGGTCGATAGCGTTCGTATCGAGCGCTTTGGGCAGAGGCGCGCGCTTCACCAGCTCCACGAGCCAGGTTGCCTGGTCGCCATGCGTCAAGGGCCACCAGCCGTCCTTCAGGAGCGCGGTGGTGAAGAGGTCGGGGATGGTGGCGGACGATTCATATCTCTCGTCGGCGGCGAGGTCCTGACTATGAAGCCTGTAATCCTTCCAGCGTGCGCCGCGGCCGACGGAAGGCGTGACATCGTCCATCAGCGCGATGGAAAGCACACGCGCTCCGAGCTTTTTGTAGGCGCCTATTTGACTAGCGATAACCTGATGCGTTCCGCAGGAATGCCACGCAGGATGCACGACGGCGACTGTTTTTCCTGATAGCGCGGCGCGGCCTGGACCTAATTGATGTATCGACATCCCGACGACCCCCTTTGGGCGTCAAGGTCGGACTCTCAAGGGACATTTATTTGCTCGTTTCGTTTCGATTTGTTTCGAGGTCGGTTTTGGGCAGCGACACTCTCGCGATCAGGCCGCCGCCGGTCCGCTCATTGAGCGTGAGGCGTCCGCAATGGGCTTCGACGATGGCGCGCGCAATCGCCAGGCCGAGCCCGAAGCCTTCGTTTGTGTTAGAGGACGCGCCTGCGTCTCCTCGCTCGAAAGGTTCGAGCATCAATTCCCTCTTTGCCTGGGGAATGCCCGGACCACTGTCGACGACCTCGACGACCGCCGCGTCATCGCTTTCGATCAGCCTGACTTCGGGGCTTTCTCCGTATTTGACAGCATTGTCTATGAGGTTGGAGAACGCGCGTTGCAGATCGTCCGGGCTGCCCAGAACGTTGACGTGATCCACTCCGTCGTAGCGTGCAGGGGCGCCGACATCGACGAACTGATCGACAATCGCCTGCAACAGGCTCGCCAGATCCAGCGCCACGACCTCCTGCTGGAAACTACCGCGCAGATAGTCGAGGCAACCGCCGACCATCGCCTCCATCTGGTCGAGGTCCCGCAGCAGTTTCGCTTTCGTGTCGCTGCTTTCAATATATTCGGCGCGAAGACGCATTCGCGTGATGGGCGTCCGAAGATCATGGCTGACCGAGGTCAACATCCGCGTTCGCTGCGAGGCCATCTCGGCGATGCGACGCTGCATGCGGTTGAAGGCTCGCGTCGCCTTTCGGACCTCTTCGGGTCCGGTCTCCGCGAGTTGCGCGGGAACGCTGTCGAGGCCGAAGGATTCGACGGCGTTTGCGAAGTTCGTCAGGGGTCGCGTGAGCGACAGCGCGGCCCATAACGAGAAGACAAAGAGACTGATCGCGACAAATCCCAGTGTGATTATTGCGAACCGAGGAAAACCGGGATGCCGGCCCGGAGCGTCGAGCAGGAATTTCTGACCATCATGAAACGACCCGCTAAATTGCCCATCTTCATCGTGGACTTTGATCTCGATTCCGACGGGAAGGCGAGACTGGAAATGAGCTGAGTGGCCCCCGTTGCGCGCCGCGACGTCCGGCTCTGAGAGCGCAACGTGAAACTCCGGAAGGTTTGCATTAAAGGCTGTGGCGATGGCTGGCCTTTCCGCCACGGAGGCGGCGTCCAGGGCCGTCAGCGCCGCCACGACTATAGAGGCGTGCAGGTCTCGAGGGTGGCCGGGAGCGGGCTCGGACAGGAAGATGATCGTCGTCACGGCCGCGTGGAACAGGCCCACGCATAGAAGCAGGAGAAGCGCCAGCTGCACATTGATGTTTCGGAGCGCAGACATTCTCACTTTGAGGTGACTTTCGCCCTGAATGTGTAGCCCATCGACCGAACAGTCTGAATGAGCGCTGGGTCTCGCGGGTCGTCCTCGATCTTTTGACGGAGCCGGCTTATTAGGATGTCCACGCTGCGCTCGGTCGTGGACGACGCCTTCAGCTCGTCGCGCGAGAATATTTTCCCCGGATTTCGGCAGAGCGTCAGCAACAGGTCGAATTCCGCGCTCGTCAGGATCACCCGTACGCCGGTCGGACCCAGTAGGCGCCGTGTGGAAGAGTCCAGGAGGAAACCAGAAAAGCTGTAGGCTCTAAATTTCGGGGACGGTTCAAGGTCCGGAGCAGTCCGCCGGAGGACGGCCCCGATGCGCGCGAGCAGTTCTCGCGGAACGAAAGGTTTGACCAGATAGTCGTCGGCGCCGAGTTCGATTCCAAGTATACGGTCCGTGTCTTCGCCGCGCGCGGTCAGCATGATCAATGGCGGGCTTCCCGTGTTCCGCAAGCGCATGCAGATGGAAAATCCATCCTCGTCGGGAAGGTTGACGTCGAGCACGATCAGATCGACCTGCGCGTTCGCGAGAACCTCGTCCATCTGTTTGCCGTCACGGGCAAGCATAACCTCAAACCCGTTGTCGCCGAGATATTTCGATAAGAGCGATCTAATATCTTCGTCGTCCTCTACGACGAGGATCCGCCGCCTATCGGCCGCGCGTGATGCGGGTGTGTTCAAGGTCAGAGAGTTCACCTACTCGCGGCTTCGAGCCAGCGGCGAGTTCCAAATCGAGAGTTCCGCACGGCTGTGTCGAGATTCTGGCGCGGTTGTTTCGTTTTGTTGCGCCAACACAACGACAGCCTCCAATCGTTGGCGTTCTCGCCTCCTCACGCCCGTAGGCAATCTGAATTCGAACGAACGCTGGCGGCGCTCAAGGAGTCGGCTTCAAAAATAACTTCAGGATAGAACCGTAGCAAAAAATCTCGGTAATGATGAAGTACATATAAGATAACGCCTCTCGGCAAAGCATCTCGCCATTCAGTGCTGCTTCCACAACGATAATGCGACGAGAGATCTATCACGCCCTGTTGCCGGCCGGTCATCGCGGCGAACGAAAACCTATCAGGATCAGGCATCAGCGCGTTTCTCAAGACCTCCGTTCGAGACAGTTCGCGGAAGAAATTAGCGGCGTTTGACGTCATGTCCTCCATGCGCAATGTAACGATCCGTAAGTCGTCATACTTCCACGAGATCATATCGCACAAAGGACCGTTCGTCTCCGGCTGAAAGTGACGCGATTCCAGAAACGCCAAGGTCAAGGCCATGCCGACGTCTTGGCCTATTTCATTCAAAACACTCCTCTGACCAGTCAGGAGGTCCCATCCATCGATCGGATGTGTTCGGAGGTGGGAGTAGTATGCGGAGACGACGACACTCAAAGGATTCCTTATAACGTGCAAGCATTGCATGTCCGCAGAAATATGATTTTTTATGCTGAAATAGTCAGCGTTCAGCGCGACAATGACATCATTGCCGGAGTTGAACGCCATTTCCATAGTATATCCTGACTCTGGGCATTGCCGTCCCCAGGGGATCGCGATGTATTTCAAATTATTCTCGCGACAAATGTCCGCAACAATCGATGTCAGCCAGGTCGATGCGCATTTGTGGTGCGTAAATAATGCAAGTTTTTTGCGTTTGTTTAGCAAATATCGAATGCGGCCGGCGATATGAAAAGCGTTTGTCACTGTAGTCTCTGATGCCTAGCAGAACAGCTTTTTTGCTCACGGCTTGGCCGGGCAAGTGGACGCGCGAATGTTCCGCACAGGAGTGTCGAGATTCCGGCTGGCCAGTTTCAGTTTGTTTCTGACAGTTGGGCGGATCTGTATTTATATGCCGCCATAGAGAGATAGATCAGTGCCGCCTCAGATCACTGCGCCGGCGCCGACCGGCTAAGGCGAGGGAAATAGCGCATCGCTTTTTCCGGTCAGCCGATAGGCGACGAGTCCCGCCCACTCATGCACGGCGAATTCCACGAGGCCGAGCGCTTTCGTCGCGAAACGCGGGAATTCGAGCCCAGAGTCGCCGCTGGTGCGATAGTCGACCGGATAGGCGATCACATGGAACCCCGCCTGACGGAACACGCCGACGGCGCGCGGCATGTGAATCGCCGAGGTGACGAGCAGCCAGCGCGCGCCTGGCTTGGGGCGAAGCAGTTCGCGCGTGAAGACGGCGTTCTCGTAAGTGTTGCGCGAGCGGCGCTCGTAGAGAACGTCGCCCTGATCGAGTCCGATCTCACGCCAGAAGCGCTGCACGGCGTCGGCTTCAGAGTAGGGCGACGCCTGCAGCGCGGCGGAGCCGCCGGTGAAGATGAGGCGCGCGCCCGGATATTTGCGCTTCAACGCGATCGGCGCCGTCAGGCGCTCGGCGGCGTCGACCAGCGCGGCGCGGTTGCGGCTGGCGCTCAGCCGCTCGTCAATCGTCCCGCCGAGCACGATAACGCCGTCGGGCGCGGGCATATCGTCGGGCGGCGGGGGAAAACGCGCCTCGAGCGGACCCGCCAGCAGGCCGCCGAGCGGTCCGAAGGCCATCAGCAGCAAGGCGAACGCGCTTATGGTCGAGAGCGCGCGTCCCCAAGTTCGCCAGCGCGTGAACAGCAGCGCTGCGCCGATGACGGCGAGGAAAATGAAAAAATGGACCGGCGCCAGAAAAAACGCGAAGCTTTTCGAGACGATGAAGAACATCGGTTCACGCAAACTCCCGGCGCGTCATCGCGCGCAAAGCCGCGAAAGCGAAGGCATCGCAGCCGCCTTTGCTTCGCGCGCAATAGCGCCTTCGCTGCGACCGATCACATATTCGGATAGTTTGGTCCGCCGCCGCCCTCCGGCGGAACCCAGGTGATGTTCTGCGCCGGGTCTTTGATGTCGCATGTCTT
>JALHNR010000243.1 GCA_022843525.1 Methylocystis sp.
GTTCTCGGTCTCGGCGATCGCGTGCTGCTCGTCCATCCGCCTTTTGACGAACACTCGCAGCCCTATCCCGGGCGCAGCGCCGAATATCCGCCGGGCGTGCGGGAAAACGGCGGCCAATATTCGCATGGCGTGTCCTGGTTCGTCGACGCGCTGGCGAGGCTTGCCGCGCAGGCGCAACAGGACGGCGACTCGCGCGCCGCCGACGAACTGTTTCGCAGGGCCTTTGAGACATGGATCGCGATCTCGCCGATCTCCAAGCTCGCGACGCCCGCCGCCGCCGACATTTACGGGCTGCCGCCGCATCAGCAGCCGGCCGACGTCTATAATGGCGAGGGCTATGAAGGGCGCGGCGGGTGGAGCTGGTACACCGGCGCGGCCGCGCGCATGTTGTCGGCCGCATATGCGCTGCTTGGCCTTGAATTCGAGAACGGCGAGTTGCAGCCGCGCCCCGACGCCTTCCATGCCAAGGGCGACCTGCGGCTGGAGCGCGTCGTCTACCTTGGAAAGACGTTCGAAGCGGAGAAGCGTCGCCGCGTTTGGTAGCGGCCTGGAGGCGTGAGGGGATATGGCCGATCGCGTCGTTACGCTTAACGCCGGGTCGTCTTCGGTGAAATTCGCCCTGTTTGCGGCGGACGCCGACTGGCCGCGCCTGATCGTTTCTGGCGCGGTCGAAGGTCTGGCCGCGAAGCCGCGCTTTCGTGCGGCAATTGTCGATGGAGGCGCAAGCGACAGCCGCCTCGCCGACAAGCTCACGCACAAGCAGGCGATCGCAGCGATCTTCGAATGGCTCGAAGAGGCTTACCCGGTTGTGGCGGTGAGCGCGATCGGCCACCGCGTCGTGCACGGGGGACTGCGCTTCGCCGCGCCGGTCATCGTCGATGCGGAAGTGCTCGCGGAGTTACGCCAACTCACTCCGCTCGCGCCGCTGCACCAGCCGCATAACCTTGCCGGCATCGAAGGCGCCAAAGAAGCCTTTCCGCATGTGCCGCAGGTCGCGTGTTTCGATACCGCCTTCCACCGCGGACACGCCTTCGTCGACGACGCCTATGCGCTTCCCTATTCCTATTACGAGCGTGGACTGCGCCGTTTCGGCTTCCATGGGTTGTCGTACGAGTATATCTCGCGGCGCTTGCGCATGATTGATCCGATCCAGGCCGAAGGCGGCGTCATCGTCGCGCATCTTGGCAATGGCGCGTCGCTTTGCGCGATGAAGGGCGGGCGTTCGATCGCCACCAGCATGGGCTTCTCGGCGCTGGAAGGCCTGCCCATGGGCACCCGCTGCGGACAGATCGATCCCGGACTGCTGCTTTATTTGCTCCAGAGCGAGGGCATGGCGCCCGAGGAGCTGTCGCATCTTCTTTATGAACGCTCGGGCCTGCTCGGCCTTTCCGGCGTCTCGCATGACATGCGCACGCTCGAGGCGTCCCAAGAACCCCGCGCCCAAGCCGCGATCGCCTATTTCGTTCATCGCATAAAAGTGGAGATCGCGGCGCTCGCGGCGGCGCTCGGCGGACTCGACGCGCTCGTATTTACCGCCGGAATTGGAGAGAATTCGCCGCGCGTGCGCGCCGGCGTGGTCGAGGGCCTCGGCTGGCTGGGGCTGGCGCTCGACGCGGCGGCCAATGCGCGCAACGACCTTCTCATTTCGGCGCCCCAGTCGCGCATCCCTGTGTTCGTGACGCCGACCGACGAGGAAGCGATGATTGCGCGCCACACGATTGAAACGACAGGACTGACGGCTGCGGCGAGGTGATTGCGGCTCAGCGCGCGGCGGTGGTTGCGGCGGGAGCAAAATGGAATCGCCCTGGCGAACTCCAATCAAATCTGACAGCCGTCGCCTCCATCGAGCCGGGGACTGCCCAACAAAAGCGATTGACCCGCCGGGCCCAACCGGCAAGAATATTATAATTATTGCTGATACATAGCGTGATTGTCCCGCTGCGGCGCGGGATCAATCAGTCGCAAATTCGCCGTCACGTCGATTGGCGCATTGACCGAGGTCGTATGCCCAACCTCAGGGATAACGAACGCCCGTTGTCTGATGGCGGGGGCCTGACAGCCCTCGTCGCGCGGCATATTCCAGAGGCTATATCGGCTGATCACCTGACGTACGCCGGTCTCTTCGGCGCCGTCCTCGTCGCCGTCGGTTTTCTCGCCAGTCGGTGGTCGAACTGGTTTCTCGCGCTGGTCGCGCTGGGGCTGGCTTGCAATTGGCTCAGCGAGAATCTGGTGCGGGCTGTTTCGGAAGGCCGCGGCGCCGCGCGTCCGCTTTATGGATATTTCATCGACAACTCGGCCGACCTTGTCGCTCAAACGCTGATCATCATGGCGCTTGGCTTCTCGCCTTATTTCACCATTCCCTCGGCGTTGCTCGTCCTCTCTCTCTATCTGTTGCTGAGCTCATACAAATATTTGCTTGTCGTGATCCATGGCGGAACGCAGCCAAGCGGCGGATTCGAACCGAAGGGGCTTCGGCTGCTCGTGTTGGGCTGGTCGTTCTCTGCGGCGTTGATGGGACATGAGCTCACGACGCAGCGCGTGCTCTCATTCGCGGCGCTCGACGTCATCGTCGCCGCTCTGTCGATTTGCGCCTTTGTCATATTCGTCTTCATCGTTCGCAGAGATTTGGCGCTGGTTCGGCTCCAAGAGAATAGCGCCGACGACGATCGCGACGCCGAATCGTTGGATGAACGCCAGGTCATCTCACTCGTCCCGCAACTTGCGCCTATCCGTCGTCGCTCCTCGGCGCGAGCCGACAAGAATATTTCAGCTGGCTAGGGCCTAAGTCGAACGCCGGAAAAACTTCGACTGTGTTTGCGCCGACTTGTCGCCGCAATGCGGCGAAGACGGAGCGCGCACAGCGCCGGTTCGGCGGATTGTCACGCCAGCGAGGTTGGTCTAATTATCCGGCGTTTCTCAAGCGTTTGCGGCGCGCGATGAGATCATCATGGATGTCCAATTGGGGGTTGGGCTGAATGGGGTCTGCAGTGATCCGCGCCGCGGCGGCTTTCGCCATTGCGCTGAGCGCTTTTGCGGCGGCGTATGTCTCGATCGAACAGTCGCGCTATATCGTCCTCGCGACATATCTCATCCTTTTTGCGCTGTTCTTTTATTATGTCGCGATCTTTCGAGGCCGCGCGCGCGACCTCTCGCTCGCCGGCGCATCGCTGGTCCTGTGCCTGAGCGCGCTCGAATTGGCGATCTGGCGCCTTGCCGGCGCGCCAATGACGTTTAAGGAAAAAGGCAGCTGGGCGCCGAAGGCCGAGCTGGGCTGGAGTCCGGCGCGTCCTGGCGTCATTCACGAGAAGAAAGTCGCGGCGAATGGCGACGTCATTTACGACGTCGCCAATACGATCGACGCCAATCTCACGCGCAAGGTCGATTCCACGGAGGTCGGACCGACGATCGCCTTTTTTGGCGACTCAATGACGTTTGGCGCTGGGCTCAACGACGAGGACACGCTGCCGCAGTCCTTCGCCGACGTTACCGGGCGCAAGTATCGCGTGCTCAATCTCGCCGTCACCGCCTATGGTCCGCAGCAGTTTCTGCGCGCGCTCGAAGTCGACGCGTTCGACGATTTGCTCAAGAAAGATCCGCGTCTGTTCATCATGCTCACGGCGCCCTGGCATGCGGCGCGGACGTCATGCGTTGCGAGCAATTCGTGGCTTGGTCCGAGTTACGATCTGAAAGACGGCAAGGTCGTCTATCTTGGGCCATGTTCGGCGCAGGCGCCGGGCATTGCCGGGTTTTTGCGTTCGCTTTTCCGTTCAACGGAAGCGTTCAAATTTATATTTGAGTCGCACGAGCGCTCATTGAAAGAAGCCGACATCGATCGCTACATCGCGATTCTCATCAGGGCCGGCGAACTCGCGCGACAGAAATATGGCGTTCCGACATTGATCCTGTTTCTGCCGGACAATCTTGCGAGCGCGCATTACCGCCTCGGGCCCGGATATGGCAACGAGGACATCATGCGCAAATTGCGGGAGGGCGGTCTGCTCGTCGTCAACGCCTTGATCGACGCGAGCGCTTATCCGCCCAACAGCCTGATCATTCCAGGCGATGGACATCCCACAGGCCTCGCCAATCGCATCTGGGCCAAACAGATCAAGGCCTATATCGATTCCCAAGTAGCGGACCTGACCCCTAATTGAGTGGGGGAAAGCGCGGCGTCAAAGCATTGCTGTTGCAGAAAAGGCACATCCGGCGTGAAACGCCGTAAAGCGCGGTCGAAGCGAAAGGTTCGAATTGCGCAACGCCTCTCGCCTTGCTCATTTGCCTCCAGACCTTTGGAGTCGGTTTGCAACGGCGAGAACAAAGTCATGGCCCATAAATTCTTGACGGGCGCTGTTATGGCGCTGGCGTTCGCAACGGGATCGGCGCTCGCCGCGGATTTGCCCTCCGTCAAGGCGCCGCCGGCCTATCTTCCGCCCCCGCCGCCGGTGTGGACCGGGTTCCATGCGGGTTTGAATGCGGGCGGCGCCTGGACCGCCAGCAACGCAACCAACTTCGCTTCGGCGCCCTTTCTCATCAATGGCGCCGACAATGTCCCGTGGGCGGCGGCTGCCGCCATCTCAGGAACCGGAAGCGTCTCGACGAATGGCGCCGGCTTCATCGGCGGCGGCCAACTTGGCTATGATTTGCAATTCAGCGGCGCATTCGTCGCCGGAATAGAAACTGACATCCAGGGCGTCGCCAGCTCGAACGGCGCCGCCGCCGTCGTGACGCTCGCGCCCACGCCAGCGCCGGGGCTCAACCTGCTGACGAGCGTCGCCAGCAACAAGTCGCTCGATTTTCTCGGCACGGTGCGCGGTCGCCTCGGCTATCTCATAACGCCGACATTGCTTGCTTATGCGACGGGCGGACTCGCCTACGGCCAGGCGACGTCCACCACGAGTTTTTTCCAACACGTGCCGAATGATTTCTCCGGCTTTTTGTTGCTCGGCGCCAATCAGGGACGATTTTCGCAGACGCGAGTCGGTTGGACGGCCGGCGGCGGACTGGAATGGATGTTTTGGCCGCAATGGAGCGCCAAGATCGAATATCTCTTTTACGACCTCGGCGCCTCCGCCTATCCCGTCGCGATCACCACCGATTGGCAGCTCACGAACCTGTTGTTCGCCAACGCCACGCAGGCAAGGACGCGCTTCGACGGTCATGTCGTCCGCGTCGGCCTGAACTATCATTTCAACTGGGGCGCCGCGCCCGTCGTCGCGAAATATTGATTCGCCCGAAGGGGACGCCAGCAGAGGGGCCGCGTTAAAATGCTCACCTCCATCGCCGGTCGGTCGGTCATCGTCACCGGCGGCAGCCGAGGCATCGGCCGTGGCGTCGCGCGCGTTTTTGCAGCCAAGGGCGCGCAGGTGCTGGTGGCAGGCCGTGACCTCGCGCAGGCGGAGGCGACGGCGGCGTCGATTCGGGCGGAGGGGGGACGCGCCAGCGGGTTCGCCGCCGATGTCGGCAATCCGGACGATGTCGAGCGGATGGCGGCCGCGGCGCTCGAGCGGCATGGCGGCATCGACATTCTCTGCGCCAACGCCGGCGTCTTTCCGGCCGCGCGAATGATGGACATGACGCTGGCGCAATGGAACGAGGTGTTGTCCACCAATCTTGCCGGCGCCTTTCTGAGCGTGCAGGCCTGCGCGCCCGCGCTGGCGCGCAGCGGTCGGGGGCGGATCGTGCTCACCTCGTCGATCACGGGTCCGATCACCGGCTATCCCGGCTGGACGCATTATGCGGCGAGCAAGGCGGGGCAACTCGGCTTCATGCGCACGGCGGCGCTGGAACTGACGCCGCTTGGGATCACCATCAACGCGGTTCTGCCCGGCAATGTGCGGACCGAAGGACTGGACGAACTCGGCGAAGAATATTTAGCGAGCATGACGGCCTCGATCCCCCAACGCCGGCTCGGGAGCGTCGAGGATATCGCCTACGCCGCGCTGTTCTTCGCCAGCGACGAAGCCGCCTATATCACCGGCCAAACGCTGGTGATCGACGGCGGGCAGGTGTTGCCTGAGTCGCTCACGGCGCTGCAGGAGATGGATCGCTGACGCCGACAATTGATTTTGCCAGCCGCCCCGGCGCATAGTTCGCGATGTTGCGAGCAGCACGAGCGCAGGCCGGGGGATGCGTGACTGATAGCGGCTCTTACCTTCTCGGCTGCAGTGACGCCGAGCAAGCGCGGCTCGAGAGCCAGAGCGCCGTTCTCGCGCCGGTGACGGAAGCTCAATTGGACAGGCTCGGCGTGAAGCCCGGCGAGCGCGTCATCGACCCGCCTTGCCGTAGCAGCCGCAAGGCGGCCAGAGCAGGGCGCTGAAACGCCATCTATGGGGCGTTTCCGGCGCAGCGTTCTGCTCTCGCAAGCCGACCCTCACGTCGAGCGGGATGAGCTTGCCGCTAGCGTCTGTCGCTCCCGGCCGGCGGCGACGATCTCGCCCCTGCGGCTTCTCCTTGGCGGTGTCCGTGACGATGCCGCCCTTTGTGCGGTTCGCCGGCCTCGATGCGGCGCACAAAGACGCCGATCATGCAACGGACGGAACTTCATGAAGCTTCTCCGTAGGGGGTTCTCATAGATGTCGAAAGCGAGGCCGCAGGGTCTTGGTCGGCGGAGTGGGAATCGAATTTTCGTCATTCAAGACGTGCGGAGAAATTGTCGGAAGGACCTTCGCGGAATTCGCTCTCCTCCGATACCAATAGGAGAACCGTGATGGCGTTGAAGAGGCGGTGGCTTATATAGTCTCACATCTCGAAGGCGACCTCTGCGCGACGGCTGCCGTGCGCAGCCCGTCGTGCGCTTTTACCTTTGGCGGCGAGGCCTTTGCGACCATGGTCGAATCTCAGACAATCAGAAAGCAGCTGCAAAAGGACATCGCTTCGTTCCATGCGCTCCACATCTACGAGCGCTTTGAGCAGATCGTTTGCCTGTTTCTAACCGCG
>JALHNR010000244.1 GCA_022843525.1 Methylocystis sp.
CGGCGAGCAGGTCGTGCTCTGCGGCGGACTCGTGGAATTGATCCGCGCCGGATTCGAGACGCTGGTCGAAGCCGGCTATGCGCCGGAAATGGCGTATTTTGAATGTCTTCATGAAGTGAAGCTGATTGTCGACCTCATCTATGAGGGCGGCATCGCCAATATGAACTATTCGGTTTCCAACACGGCCGAGTATGGCGAATATGTCACCGGTCCGCGCATCATCACCAAGGACACCAAGGCCGAGATGAAGCGTGTGCTTGACGATATTCAATCGGGCAAATTCACGCGAGATTGGATGCTGGAGAACAAAGTCGGCCAGACCTCCTTCAAGGCCACGCGCGCGCGAAATAACGCGCATCCCATCGAAGAAGTCGGCCTTCGCTTGCGCGGCATGATGCCCTGGATCGGCAAGAATAAGTTGGTCGACAAGGACCGCAATTAGCGCATAATGATCCCAAAAAGGCGAACGCGCACTCGGGTTTGGGGCGTTGCCGAGGCGCAGTCGGCGCATCACGCATCGACAAATGCATCGCCATAGCGGGGGATGAATGCACGGGCCGGGCGGGCGGTCGAGTCATGTTATCGAGAGCGAAACGCGTCGGCGCGTACATGAGATTGTACGCAGCCGCATGACGTACGACGTCTCGACATTGGTCGAACATTTCGTCGAAGACGTCGAGTTGAACTACAGTTGCTCCCGACTTGGCGTGCTTCCGCCGGGACAATGGCGCGGGCGCGATGCGCTGCGCGCCCATTTGCGCCGCGTCGACGTCGATTATGAACCGCTCGACGCGGAAGTTCTCTCGGTTCTTGTCGAAGGCGACAATACCGTGGTGCGATGGATCAGCCGGTGGCGCCACCGCGCCACCGGCCATATCCACAGCATGGACACGGCGCATTTTCTGCGCTGGCGGAACGGGCTCGTTTCCGAAATGTACGAGTTCCGGGATCAACGTTGCGTCGCGCGCGGCGCCGATTTCCTGCCGCAAAGCCTCGACGACATTCTCAACCCCCGCAGCCCGGGACTGACGCGCGATGAAATGGCGCGCCGACTGATCGCCATGGGCAGTTTCTCCCGCAGCCCCGACATCGCCCTGTTCCGTGAGCTGTGTTCGCCTGACGTCGTGTGCGAATTCGTTGGCGACCGCACGGCGGTTTCGCACGCCGGGCGACATCGCGGCATAGAGGCGCTGATCAATATCGTGCGCAGCATCGAGGTCGAGTTCGAGCAACTCGGACTCGCGATGCCCGAGGTTATCGTCGACGGCGGCGCCGCCGCTGCGCGTCGGATCGTCGAATGGCGTCATCGCGGCACAGGCCGTTGCGGCCAAGTTCAGCTTGCCGACTTCGTGCGCTTCGAGGACGGCCGCATTGTCGAGATCGTCGAATTTCGCGACAGCATGGCGCTTTTGCAGATGCAGGCGTAACGAAGCGCGTGACGTGTGCGATGCGATTTAGTCAGTCCAGCCGAACTCAGCCCAGATTTGACGGCGTCGTGCGCCGTTGCGGCCAAGGAGCGGCCCGCCCGTGATCATCGAAGTTGTGGATTTCGATCGGCTCGAGTGTCGCTTTGTCGATCATCGCTGGGGCTTCGTTGAGGAGCGCGCCGTCGACATCAAGCGCCATTGGGAGGAGCGTCGCCGCGCCAATCCGGCGCTCTACGACGGCTCGGTGCTGCTCGCCTGTCGTGTCGAGCGGGCGATCGGCGAAGACGGCGCGCGCATCTTGCGCATGGCGTTCTTCAAGACGCCTTTCTCAAGCTTTCTTGCCTGGCGAGAATTCGGCTGGCCGGACGAAGCCGTATACAATTGCTTCTCGATGCCGGCGGCGCGCGCGCGCGACGGCGCCTATCTCCTCGGGGAAATGGGCCCAAGCCACTCATTCGCCGGTCATCTCTATTTTCCCTGCGGCACCCCCGACCCTTCCGACGTCGTCTCGGGCGGCCGCGTCGATCTCGCCGGCAGTCTCGTGCGCGAACTCGCAGAAGAGACGGGCCTCGCCGCTTCGGAGGCGCATGCGTCGGCCGGCTGGACGGCGATATTCGATCGCCAGCATGTCGCTTGCGTCAAGAGGCTGGATTTCGATGCGCCGTCGCACGCCCTCCTCGCCAGGGTGAAGGCCTTTATCGCGACCGAAAGCGCGCCCGAACTCGCGGATGCGCATATGGTTTCGAGCTTGACGGCGCTTGCCGACCCGCGCCTGCCCGCCTTCATGGTCGCGTATCTTTCGCGCGCCCTCGCCGGCGCGGATGAAATTCCGCTGGGCGCGAGTTAGATTTACGCCAATGACTCGACCGCAACACTTCGGCGTCCTCCTTTCAGCTCCGCAAGCGATGAATGATGAGCGTGCTTTGGCCGTGCGCGCCGCGCTGAACGGCAGGGTTATCGTGCTTGTCGGCATGATGGGCTCCGGCAAGAGCGCCATCGGCCAGAGGCTGGCCGCACGACTCGGCCTTCCTTTCGTCGATGCGGACGCTGAGATCGTCGCCGCGGCGGCCGGCATGTCCATTCCCGAGATTTTCGCCAAATATGGCGAGCGCTATTTTCGCGACGGCGAGAGGCGCGTCATCATGCGGCTTCTGAACGGCGGCCCGGTCGTGCTCGCGACCGGCGGCGGCGCGTTTCTCGACCCGCGCACGCGCGATCGCATCGCCGAACGGGGGGTATCGGTGTGGCTTGACGCGGATCTGAAGACCTTGCTGAAACGCGTGCGCCGCAAGAATGATCGTCCCCTGCTGCAAACGGACGATCCCGAGGAGACGCTGCGCCAGTTGCTGGACGCGCGACGCCCCGTGTACGAGCTCGCCGATCTTCGCGTCGAGTCGCGCGAAATGCCGCAGGATGCGATGGTCGATGATACGCTCGCCGTTCTCGCCGCAGGCTTGCCGATGTTGGAAGACTTGCGACAGCGGGCGCAAAGCAAAGGTTTCGCCAAGGCCATGACGCATCTGTATCCCGCGCGCGCCGAAGGCGACGCCCGTCGCCAGGAAATTGTTCGGGTCGCGCTCGGCGGGCGCTCCTACGACATCATCATCGGGGACGGGCTGCTGCAGCGCGCTGGCGATTATATTGCGGAGATCGCGCCCGGCGCCGCATGCGCCGTCATCACGGACGAGAATGTCGCCAGACTGCACCTTCCGACGGTTGAGCAGAGTCTGAAGGACGCCGGCCTGCGTGTGACGACCATCATCGTTCCGCCTGGCGAGGCGTCAAAATCGCTCTCGGTTTATGGTCGCGTCTGCGACGACGTGCTGGCCGCAAGGATTGAACGGCGCGATCTAATTGTCGCGCTTGGCGGCGGCGTGGTCGGCGACCTCGCCGGATTTGTCGCCGCCAGCGTGCGGCGCGGCTCGCGCTTCGTGCAGATTCCGACGACGTTGCTGTCGCAGGTCGATTCTTCGGTCGGCGGCAAGACCGGGATCAATTCGCGTCACGGCAAGAATTTGATCGGCGCCTTTCACCAACCCTCGCTCGTTCTGGCCGACGTCGACACGCTGCGGACGTTGCCGCTGCGCGAGTTCCGCGCCGGCTACGCCGAGGTCGTGAAATATGGCCTGATTGGCGACGCTCGGTTCTTCGATTGGCTCGACGCCGACTCGGAAGCGGTGTTCCACAGTCAGGCGGAACAGATTTGCGCCGTGGCGGTGAGCTGCGAGACCAAGGCGACGATCGTCGCGCGCGATGAAACGGAGCAGGGCGAACGGGCGTTGCTCAACCTCGGACACACATTCGGCCACGCCTTCGAGCGCCTGACCGATTACAACAGCGCGCGTCTGGTTCACGGCGAGGGCGTTGCGATCGGCATGGCTTGCGCCGCGCGCTTCTCCGTGCGCCGCGGCCTGTGCCCCGAGGCGGCGGCGGAGCGCGTCGAACGTCATCTGAAGGCCGTCGGCCTGCCGACGAAGATCCACGACATTCCGGATTGGCGCGACGACGCCCAGGCCATTCTCGACGCCATGTATCAGGACAAGAAGGTCGAGCGCGGCGCGCTGACGTTCATTCTCTTGCGCGGCATCGGCCAGGCGTTCATTGCAAAATCCGTGAACGCCGATGAAGTGCTTGGCTTTCTTAAAGACGAGCTAAAACGGACATAGCGCCATGCATGGGCTCGAATCCGGCGCGCCGCAGGTCGACATATGGACTGCGGTCGGCATCGTCATCGTCTGCGTCTTCCTGTCGGCGGTCTTTGCGGGATCGGAGACGGCGCTCACCGCCGCGTCGCACGCCCGGATGCACTCGCTTGAAAAAGAGGGCGATAAACGCGCCGCCGCCGTCAATCGGCTGCTGCGCCAGCGCAACCGAATGATCGCCGCGTTGTTGCTTGGCGGCACCCTGGTCAACATCGGCGGCTCCGCTTTCACCACGAGCGTGCTGGTCGTCGTCGCGGGCGACAATGGGGCCGTGTATGCGACCGTCATCATGACCGTGCTGCTGCTTGTCTTCGCCGAGGTTCTGCCGAAAACCCTGGCGATCAATCATCCCGACGAGACGTCGCTGCGCGTCGCGAAGTTTATTGCGCCTTTCGTGCGAGTCGTCGGGCCGCTCCTCGCGGGCGTCGAATATATCGTGCGCATGGTGCTCGCGTTGGCGGGCGTCGAGGTCGGCCACGGCCGAACGGTTCGCTCGCCTTATGACGAATTGAAGAGCGCGGTCGATATTTTGCATGACGAAGGCAATGTCGAGCGCGCCGCGCGCGACATGTTCGGCGGCGTCCTCGATTTGCAGGTGCTGCATGTGTCCGACGTGATGATCCACCGCACCAAAATGCGCACGATCGACGCGGATCTGCCGCCGGACCAGATCGTGCGCGAGGTGCTGTCGTCGCCCTTCACCCGCATGCCGCTCTGGCGCGAGCGACCGGACAATTTCGTCGGGGTCCTGCATTCGAAGGACATGCTGCGGGCGCTGAACGCCGCAGGCGGCGACGCATCCAAGCTCGACGTCGGCGAGGTGATGTTCGCCCCATGGTTTGTGCCGGAGGCGACAACGCTCGAGGATCAGCTCGAAGCCTTTCTAAAACGCAAGACGCATTTCGCTTTGGTCGTCGACGAATATGGCGAGGTGATGGGACTCGTCACGCTCGAAGATATCCTCGAGGAAATCGTCGGCGACATTCGTGACGAACATGATCTCGCGGTGCAGGGCGTGCGTCCGCAGCCCGATGGGTCGGTGCTGGTCGACGGCGCCGTGCCGGTGCGCGATCTCAATCGCGTCATGGCGTGGGATCTGCCCGATGAGGAAGCGACAACGATCGCGGGACTGGTGATCCACGAGGCGGGCGCGATTCCGGAAGCGGGGCAGGTCTTCACCTATCACGGTTTCCGTTTCGAAGTGATGCGAAAGATCAGGAATCGCGTCACCGCCTTGCGGGTGACGCCGCAGCAAGCCGTATGACGATGCGCGCGGGGATCGCTTTAAATTTCGGCGGATAATTCGGCTTGCAGGCCTTCGGCGCGATACGAGAGCCTGACATCTCCGCCCATCTGGCGCGCGAGCACATTGGTGATCAGGAAATGCCCGACTCCCGTTTGCTCGGGGTTTTCGACCTTTGGTCCCCCTGTCTCCGTCCAATTCAAGATGAGACGCGGACGATCCTCTTCGCGATCGATGCGCCAGCTGATCGCGATCCGTCCGTCGTCATCGGACAGCGCTCCGTGCTGCTCGGCATTGGCGAGCAGTTCGTTGATGGCCAGACCCAAGGCGGAGGCGACCGCGGAGCGCAATTCCACGTCTTCGCCTGACAGCGAGATACGGTCGGCGTAGTCGTGGCTGCCGCAAGATAGCGCGATCATGAGCAGGTCTTTGAGCGGCGTTCGTTCCCAAGAGGTCTGCACGAGCAGCGTGGAGATGCGGCTGAGACACTGCACGCGGTGCGAGAAGCCTTGCTGAAAGCTCGAAAAGTCTTGCGCCGTGCGCGCCGTGATATTGGCGATTCCCTGGATCATCGCGAGCGAATTGTTCACCCGGTGATGCAGCTCGCGATTCATCATCTGATTGTGCATCTCCGCGTTCTTGATCTCGTTGACATCGGTGACGGCGACGATCGCGCCGATAACGGCGCCCTTGTCGTCGCGGATCGGCGCGCCAACGATGTTGATCCAGACGTAGACGCCGTCGCCGCGCTCGATCTTGCACTCGAGCTGCGGATGGTTCTCCCCGGCAAGGGCGCGCGCGAGCGGATATTCCTCATTTGCGACCGGGTGGCCGTCCTGATGTATGGCGTTCCATTTGGAATAGGCCTGGGTGTTTTCCGAGTAGCGAACAGGGCGACGCAGGATCGCTTCAATGACGTGATTGCCCTCGACGATTCGTCCGCTAGGGGCTTCGGCGATGATGATTCCGACCGGCACGGCGTCGAGCAGCGCGCGCAGTTGCAGATTCGTTCCGGCGCGGCTGACGATCGTCGAGCTTTTCATCAGTAGATCGTTCAGCTCGGACAGCCTCTTGCGCTTTTCCCGCAGGCGCTCGTCCATATCCTGAATGCTATGCGCGATCGCATCGACCTCGGGAACGCCGGTGTCGCTCCAGTGCGAGGCGCCGCGCGCTTCCACGGCCAGACTTAACTCCGCGAGTTCATGTTGCGCCCTTTGCGCTTTCCGGCGCTGTCTCACCAGCCAGAAAATCACCGCAAGCGTCGTCGCCAGCGCGGCTGTGAGGGCGCCAGCGGTCAGACGCCAGACCTCGGGGATGTTTGCTGCGCCCTCCGCGGCGCGGGCGGCAGGCGTCATGTCCAGCAAGAGCGCCAGCGCAGCCGGCAGGGCGACGACCGCTTGCGCCCGCGCGTCGGCTTTCGCCGTCGCCGCCACGGGCGGCGACCGCCGGGCTGATTGACCGTTGCGGCCTTCCGTCATTTACGCTGCCAAATCTCGGGACCTGCCGGGCGTAACCGTCAGATAGCGCGGATTCTTGGTCGCGCATCCCACGCGAA
>JALHNR010000245.1:0-6154 GCA_022843525.1 Methylocystis sp.
TGAAACGCTCGCGGCGCGCATCGAGCGCATGACCTCGCAGTTGGAGCGGGCTGCAGATAGATGTTCGGGCATGACAAAACGTCGCCACGAGAAGGTTCGAGCTTAGTCTCCTCTCACGAGCATCGCGGCCTGGTTCTGCTGCCGCAGCGCGCCGTCTGGCGCGTTGAGACGCGCACGCTGTTCATCGCCGACGCGCATCTCGGCAAGGCGGCGACCTTTCGCGCGCTGGGCCAACCGGCGCCAAAGGGAACGACGCGCGACAATCTCGACCGGCTCGACGCGCTGGTCGACCGCTTCAATCCCGTCCGGCTCGTCTTTCTCGGCGATTTGTTTCACGCCCGTCAGGCGCATGCGCCGGGGGTGACGGCCGCCTTTCTAGATTGGCGCAGGCGCCACGCCGCCTTGCGCCTCACGCTCGTGCGCGGCAATCATGATCGGCGCGCGGGCGATCCGTCGGAACAGTTCGGAATTGAGCTTTTTGATGAGCCCTACGACTCAGAAGGGATCGTCGCGCGTCATCACCCGCTTGCATCCGACGAATGCGAAGGGCAGGGGGCGACCATTCTTGCGGGGCATCTGCACCCTTGCGTCCGGCTGAGCGGCGTGGCGCGCGACAGCCTTCGCCTTCCCTGCTTTGTGCTCCAGGCGCGACAGATCGTGCTGCCCGCCTTTGGCGCTTTCACGGGCGGCGCGCTGGTGCATGCGCGCGATGTCAGGACCTGCGCGATCGTCGACGAACGATGGCTCGTCGCCGGCTAGCTGCGCGTTGCATGAATCGCGGCGACAGGTGGGGAGGGCGGGCGAGCGAGCAATTCGATCTCGCCTCCCAGCAGGCCTAGCGTTTTCACTTTGGCATAATGCGCGGCGATCAATTGTTCTCCGATGTCGCGCCGATAACGCATGTTGGGGATATGCACGCGTTCAATCAGCCGATAAGCGTCGCGACGCGCGCTCTGGATCGTTCCCCCGCAGCCCGTCGCCACCATCGTCCAGCCATAGGCGCCGGCGGTGACCAACTGGCCGTTGTCGAGAGCCACTTCGCAATAATGCAGATTGTTTTGGTCCACGCGCGACAATGCGCCGTCAAAGAGGATCGGCATGCCGATCGGCTCTTCCGCCTGTCGTCGCGAATATGGGAAAGGCGGGACCGTTAGGACAACTCCGACCGAGAACCCGTCATCGACGTCCAGATGATCCCTGTCGCGGCGAACCATCGCCTCAAACAATTCCGCCCAGGAGGTTCGCTGTAACGGCGATAGAATGGCGAAGCCGGGATAGCCGAATCTGCAAGTGAATTCGAGCGGCCAGATGCCTTGTTCATTGACGATGGTGTTGAGGTTTACATAGCCGCAGTGGCCGTGACGCCTGAGCAAGGGCTCGATCCTCGCCAAAGTTTTCTCAAAGAAGAGGGTCGAGTGCTCGAATGTAGCGACGGTGCCCATTTCTCCTGTCAGCTCGCCAAGGTCGCCCGGAAAGAAGCGCTTGTGCTCCCAATCGAGACAGGCGGGCCGCAAAAACTTCTCGCCGTCGAAATAAGCGCCGACGCCCATCTCCACGCCATCGATGAAATCCATCAGGACGAAGCCGGCTTCGTCAGCTGGAGTGTCGGGCAAATTTTGCAGCAGCGCGGAAATGTCGCGTCCGTCGGCGAGACCGCCGGCGAAGTTGCGATGCGCCAAATCGGGCGAATTGAATTTTAGGACATAGCGTCCGGGGCGCTCGCGAAGGAAGCGCAAGCCATCCTGCCTTTTCAAAAAATGGCGGGTCGCCGCAGTTGAGAGGCCGAGTTCAGCAAGAAGGCTTTGCGCATAGGCCCGATCGATTTCGAGCCGGTCGCCGAAAGCGCTTCCGCCGATGACATTGAATCCGTCTTTGCGCAACTCGTCCTGCAAGCCGCCGCACGAGACGTTTTCGAACAGAATGATTCCTTCGCCGCCGGCGCTCTTCACCCATTGCAGTTCCGAACGCCAATCGTCTGTCTTGGCGATCATTCCGTTCAGACTGCTTTGACAAAGCGGCGCGTCGATGAAGACTTTGACCTCATGCCCTTCCGCCGAAAGTCGAAGATAGAGCGCCGCGAGGTCACAGTAGTAGCCAATCCCCAGAACCCGCATGGATGCTCCTAGGCCGCTGCTCGCGGCGGCTCCATTCCCAGCCGGAAGTGACGTCGGTAGCGCTCGAAGCATCGCGCGCCGTGCCAGAGCCGAAGAACGGCGCCCTCGCCAATCGCCTGCGCGCGTCGCGGATCTTCCTCAACGAGAGGACGCAGAACTTCGCGATTCCACGCCTCGGAGTGTTTGACGTCGAGAATCGCGTGAAGCGAAAAATATTGGCGCTGCTTGCCGGGAACTTTGAGTCGCCGCAGCCCGCGTTCGACATGGATCGCGCGTCCGGGCGCCGTCATTTCGATCGCGCCAAGCGCGCCAATCGAATGGAAGGCGTAGCGACGATTGCTGGCGAGCGCCACCATCATATTGCCGAGCGCGAGCGACTCGGGGCAGACGCGCTCGGGCCGCGCGTCGACGCCGAAATAGGCGGCGAGCCGCGTCAGCATCGGTCCGTGCATGCCCTGCGCATTGCCTCGGCCCATTTCGTCCCAGTAATTTCGCGCCATTTCGAGCTTGGGGGTCTGCGGCATCTTGATTTGCGTGAGGGCGACGAGATCGTCGAACCCTGCTTCGCCGGACACTTCCTGCTCAAGAAACCATTTCATGTCCTCGAAGCTCGCCTGTCGCTCGAGCCAGGGGAACAGCGGATCGTTCTGGCCTGGCCCCTTCTCGGCGAGACGCTCATACCAGGCCAGGAAGGCGTCAGCGTCGCTTGGAATCGCCGAGACGAGGGGCGCGATCGCCTCGCGAACGCTCTCCACATAGGCGATCTCCGCCTCGGCGAGCGCGGCGCGCGCATGCACATCGGTGCGCCAATCGCCGGAAGGCGTGAGAGGCTCGAGCCGTGCGGCGTTGCACCGGCAAAGCTCTGTCTGGAAGCGTTCAAAAGCTGGGCCGCTTAGTGTTGGAGCCAGGGCGATCCAATCGGGGTCACGCATGTGTCAGCCGTCTTTCTTGATGTTGAGGAAGACTGCGGCGATGCGATCAACATTGTCATAGGCGGGGCGCTCCAGCTCTTCGCCGAAAACGTCGGGGTCGACCTCCTCGTAATCGAAGGTTACCGGCGAAGCGTCGAGGATTGGCGTCACGGCCGCGAGGAACTGGTCCACGCCGCCGACGATCGGCGACCCGGTATAGAGCAGCAGCCTTCCGCTCTCTTTCAGACGCGGGATGCCCTCCCGTACAATGTCGACGGAAAGTGCGATGCCGAACTCGCCGCCCCCATGGCGATAAAGACGTTGGTAGTCGTCGACGAGATAGGGCGGATTGGCGATGATGTAGTCGAACGGGCCGCCAGCGTTCTGGAAGAGATCGCTGTGAATCGCCTGTGTGCGTTCTAATCCGTTCAACGCAGCGTTGACGCGCGCATATCGCACCGCTTGGGGATTGATGTCGGCGAGCAGCAGCTCGACGCCGGGTCTCATCAGGCTCGCGGAAATCCCGCCGGCGCCGCTGCCGCACCCGATGTCGACGAGACGGCCGGGCGCCGAGGCTGAGAGAGGCTGCGAAATGAGAACGGATTCGACGCAGCGCGCAAAACGGTAAGTGTCAGGTCCGAAAAAAACCGAATCGGCGGCGTCCGTGGGAAAGGCCGAGTGCGCAAAGATCTGGTTCTTGAGAGTCGAGAATCGCACCTTGCTGCGCAAGCGACCGTTGCAATGCGCTAGCGCCTTCGCCTCGGCGAGAGTGCGCAACACCGGCGCCGGCAAATCGCTCGCGGAAAACGGCAGACTCCATCCAAATGCGCGCGCCAGATTCGACCCGTCGACTGCTGGCCGTTGCACGACGCGACTATGCGTCAGCGGCGTGGTCGTGGTGAAGCGATAATTCTGCTCGCGGAGAAACAACCCCAGCCGAAACAGCGCCTCATCCGCGACGCTGAGGAGTTGATGAGAAGCGTTCGACGGCCCCCTAGCCGTCTCGTCAGAGCAGAGATCCAGTTGCATCAATCGCCAACGCCCCAAGCGCCAAGAGAGGTCTCAACTCACGGCGATGACGATAGTTCCGATACGTTTGTGCTTGCGCCAAAGTTGGATCGTAAAGCCTGTGGCAAGCGCTAGAACGGGTAGCTAACTCTTGGCGTCGATCACGCGCAGCTCTCCCGACGGAAGCGCATCGGCGTCGTCTTTGAGTTCGACGCCGGTCAGCTGGCGTCGGCGCGCTTCGTTGCAAAGATAAAGCAGCTTGCGCGTGGCGTCGGCGTAGGAGAGGCCTTGTGGGCGGATATTCGAGAGGCAGTTGCGCTCGGCGTCGGTGCGGCCGACGCGCGGCGCAAATGTGAGATAGACGCCCATGCTGTCCGGCGAGGAGAGGCCCGGCCGCTCGCCAATAAATACTGCGACGAGTCTCGCCCCAAGCGTTTCGCCAACATCGTCGCCGAGCGCCACGCGCCCCTGTTCGGCGAGGACGATCGGCGCGATTTTACACGATGTTTGCCCAAGAGATTGCAGCGCTTTTTCGAGCACTGGAAGTGCATGCCGCGCGATTGCGCGGGCGGAAAGTCCTTCGGCGATGATAAACGCAAGGTCGTAATCGCCCGCGAGGGCTTTGAGATGCTGGCGGGAATCGTCGTCGAGTTTTCGACCGAGGTCGGGACGCAGCAGAAAGCTTCGCCGATCGCGGGCGGCGCTCTTCACGCGAACGACCGCCAGCCCGCGTGCGGTTAACTCGTCGAAGAGCCGGTCGGCGTCGAGTCGTTCTTCCACCGCATCCCGCGCTTCGGCGTGCGCCAGCTGAAAATCGAGAGTGGCGCGCGTCGTCAGCGCCGCTCCGGCGCGTGGCAGGAAAATTCTCGCCGGCGTCGCCGAACGGAGGATCGATATTTTATCAAGAGGCGTTGGGCGATCGTCGGCCATCCTCAGGCTCTTTCGAGAAGCGGCGCGAAGGCTGCGGGCAGCGCCAGCGGCTGCAATTCGCCACGCGCGTCCGTCAAACCGACGTCAGCGAGCCATTGCGCAAATTCGGGCGCGGGCGCCAGATTCAGCATGCGCCGAACGGCAAGCACGTCATGATAGGAGGTGCTCTGGTAATTCAGCATGACGTCGTCCGCGCCGGGGACGCCCATGACGTAATTGACGCCGGCGACGGCGAGCAGCGTCAGCAGATCATCCATATCGTTCTGGTCGGCTTCGGCGTGATTGGTGTAGCAAACGTCACAACCCATCGGCAGTCCAAGCAGCTTGCCGCAGAAATGGTCTTCGAGCGCCGCCCGCGTGATCTGCTTGCCGTCGAAGAGATATTCGGGGCCGATAAACCCGACGACCGTATTGATCAGCAGAGGATGGAACATCCGCGCGACGCCATAGGCGCGGGCTTCCAGCGTCTGCTGATCGCAATTCCAATGGGCATTGGCCGAAAGCGCGCTGCCCTGGCCGGTCTCAAAATACATGACATTGTCGCCGATCGTTCCGCGTCTGAGCGCCAGCGCCGCCTCGCGCGACTCGCGCAACACCGCGAGGTCGATCCCGAAGCTCGAATTGGCGGCTTGCGTGCCGCCGATCGATTGAAACACCAGATCGACGGGCGCATGTCGCTCCATCAGCTGCAGCGTCGTCGTGACATGCGCAAGCACGCAGGATTGCGTCGGGATGCTCAGCGTCTCGCGCAATTCATCAAGAAGGCTCAGGAGTTCATAGCACTGTTCCGGACTGTCGGACGCGGGATTGACGCCGATGACTGCGTCGCCATTGCCGAGCAGAAGCCCGTCGATAGCGCTTGCGAGAACGCCGCGCGCGTCGTCGGTCGGATGGTTGGGCTGAATGCGCGATGACAGCCGTCCGCGCAGGCCGATCGTATTGCGAAATTTCGTGACGACGCGCCGCTTGGCGGCGATCAGGATGAGGTCCTGGTTGCGGCAGATCTTCGAGACCGCGGCAGCCATTTCTGGCGTCAGTCCAAAGGTCAAGGCGGCAAGCGCGTCCTCATCGACGGCGTCGGAGAGAAGCCAGTCGCGAAATTCGCCGACGGTCAGCGAGGCGATCGGCGCAAAGGCGGTTTGGTCGTGGCCGTCGAGGATCAATCGCGTGACCTCGTCCTCTTCATAGGGG
>JALHNR010000245.1:6164-6895 GCA_022843525.1 Methylocystis sp.
CAAGCGCTTCGTTCAAGAACACGCTCAAGGGCAGATCGGCGAGGGCCATCTGCGCCGCGACCCGCTCCGCCGCGCTCGTCGCCGCAATGCCGGCGAGGCAGTCGCCGGAACGCAATGGCGTCGCCTTCGCCATCAGCGTTTTAAGGTCTGGGAACCTGTAGCTCGTTCCACGTATCGTCGTCGCATACATGGCCAGACCTCGAAAGACCTTCTCACAGGCTATGGCGCCCCAGCGGACATGTCACTGTCCGCGCGTAAGGTTTTCCCCAGGCCCTACGCAGCCCATGGCCTTTGCGCGCCAGCCGCATATATTAGTTCAGTCAGAGTTTGTTATATTGCCCCGCCGGAGCCGATGTCAGCCCATACCGCAGATCCTGAAGCCCTGATACGCGCGCTTCCGCTCTGGCGCGGCCCGATCGAGATCGCGCCGTTGCTCGGCGGCATCACCAACAAAAATTATATTGTCAAGGATGGCGATCGATCCGTCGTCGTTCGCCTTGGCGGCGACATTCCGGTTCATGGCGTCATGCGCTTTAACGAGTTGGCGGCGAGCAGGGCCGCGGGCGCCGCCGGCATATCGCCGAAAGTTCTGTGTGCCGCGCCGATGGCAATGGCGCTCGAATATATTTCCGGCCGCACCTATGAGCCGGAAGACATGCGGGCGAACCGCAGACGCTGCGTCGATCTGATCAAGCGCGTACATCGTGAGGTTGCGCTGCATTTGCGCGGGC
>JALHNR010000246.1 GCA_022843525.1 Methylocystis sp.
GGCTTCGAGCGGTTATGGCGGCTACGGCTACCCCTATGGCTATGGCTATTACCCGGCCGCCTACAGCGGATGGGGAGATCCCTGGGGCGGCTGGGGTGGCGGCGGCTGGGGCGGCGGCTGGGGCGGCGGCGGCTGGGGCGGCGGCTGGGGTGGTGGCTGGGGAGGCGGCGGCTGGGGCTGGTAAGCTCAACATCTTTCCAGGCGGTCTGAACGGCGGCGCGGACTCGCGCCGCCTTTTTGCCGTTGCCGGAGACGAATTGTAGAAGCGGACGCCGCGTCCCCGCGGCGCCGATAAACACGCGAGGCCACCGCTCTAAATGGGGAATTCACAGGCGACCACCATCGCAACGACGCCCTTTGCAGATCAACGCCCAGGCACATCCGGCCTGCGCAAGAAAGTCGATGTCTTCAAGCAGCGCCACTATCTTGAAAACTTCATTCAATCGATTTTCGACAGTCTGGAGAGCTATCAGGGCGCAACGCTCGTCGTCGGCGGCGACGGCCGCTATTACAACCGCGAGGCGATTCAAAAGATCCTGAAGATCGCCGCCGCCAACGGCGTCGGCCGCGTCGTCATCGGACAGAGCGGCATATTATCGACGCCCGCAGCGTCGGCGCTCATTCGCGCGCTTGAGGCCTTCGGCGGCATCGTGCTCTCCGCCAGCCACAATCCTGGCGGCCCGCACGGCGACTTCGGCGTCAAATATAATGTCGCGAATGGCGGTCCGGCGCCCGAGAAGGTGACGGATGCCATTTATGCGCGCACGCGCGAAATCACGTCGTTCAGGATCGTCGAAGCCCAAGACGTCGATATCGACAGGCTCGGCGAAACGCGCGTCGGCGACATGCGCGTCGATGTCGTCGACAGCGTCGCGAATTACAAAGCGCTGATGCAGACGCTCTTTGATTTCGATCGCATCCGCGACGCTTTTCGGTCGGGCTTCACCTTCACATTCGACGCCATGTCGGCCGTCACCGGCCCCTACGCGCGGGTGCTGTTCGAAGAGGAGCTCGGGGCGCGGCCGGGCAGCGTCATCAATGCGACGCCGCTGCCCGATTTCGGCGGCCATCATCCCGACCCCAATCTCGTCCACGCCAGGCATCTTTATGATCTCGCCATGTCGGACGCCGCGCCCGATCTTTGCGCCGCGTCCGATGGCGACGGCGACCGCAATCTGATCATCGGCCGCGGTCGTTTCGTCACCCCCTCGGACAGTCTCGCGATCCTCGCCGCCAACGCCACGCTTGCGCCGGGCTATCGCAAAGGCGTCACAGGAATTGCGCGATCGATGCCGACGAGCGCCGCCGCCGACCGCGTCGCGGAAAGGCTCGGCGTCCCGCTCTACGAGACGCCGACGGGGTGGAAATATTTCGGCAATCTGCTCGACGCCGGTCTCGTGACGATCTGCGGCGAGGAGAGCGCCGGCGCCGGCTCCGACCATGTGCGCGAGAAGGATGGGCTATGGGCGGTGCTGTTCTGGCTCGACATTCTCGCGGCGCGCAAGGAGAGCGTCGACGCCATCGTCCGACAACATTGGACGACCTATGGGCGCAACTATTATTCGCGTCACGATTACGAAGAAGTCGCGAGCGACGGCGCCCATGCGCTGATCGACGCATTGCGCCAACGTCTGCCGACTCTCAAGGGCCAATATTTCGGCGGCCTTGAAGTCGCGACGGCCGACGACTTCGCCTATCACGATCCGGTGGACGGCTCGGACTCGAAGCATCAAGGCCTGCGGGTGATCTTCGCCGACGGATCGAGGATCGTTTACCGGCTCTCGGGCACCGGCACGGCCGGCGCGACGCTGCGCGTCTATATCGAGCGCTACGAACCCGATCCGGCGCGGCAACATATGGAGACGGAGGCGGCGCTCGCCGATCTCGTGGGACTATCGCGCGAAATTGCCGCCATCGAACGCTATACGCAGCGCGCCGCTCCAAGCGTGATCACCTGAGCGTGCGCGCGCTTCCGTACAAATCCGCAGCTACCGTTTGCGTCTGACGAAGGGAATTGGCTTTGCCGCAGCGGTCTTCTCGGTCGTCGACGCAGTCGCGCTGAACAGAGCCCTGCGCACCGCCTTCGCTACGGATTGCTCGGCGTCGATCGCGATCACGCCGAGATCGAGCGCGGATTGCGGCGCAAGCGCGCCGTCGAGCACGGAGGCGAGGACTGTTTCATTGGTCACGACAACGACATCGCCGGGCGCTGGTCCTGCGACATGCATTTCGATGTCGTAGCCCCCCGCGCTTGCGGCCAATCGCGACCACAGCTGAGAGTCGATGAAGAGAACGGAGATTTTCGGCGCCAGGATCAGCGTCTCGGGAGTCGCCGCAAGCCGACGCTCGAGGCTTTGGATGCGGCCTGCGGCGCGCCAATAGCCTTTCGGGCCAGGCTCGATTGGCGCAATCGCAGCGCGACTGACGACGCCGCTTGCGACCGCGTCGCTGAGTGCGAAAGCGACCGCAAGCGACTTTGGATGCATTGCGCTGAATCCGTCGCCGAGCCGCCCATCGAAGCCGCAGGCCATGCCCGTCTGAGGGCTGACGAAAACGGCAAAAAAAAGCGACATGCCGGCGACGACGCTGAGCTGCGGGCGCATATCGAGAGCGCTCCCGCCGCTCAAGGCGTCACGATGTGGAACCAGAACGGGAACTTGTCGAGCAATCCGACGAACTCCACAAACGTCTCGCGCTTGCCTTCGACTTTCAGATCTCCCGAGGCGATCGCCTGTTCGGGCGTGAGCAGGCCAAGCTCTATCCGATCGAGCGTCGATTTTTTGAGCGTGGCCTTCGCGTCCGGATTGGGCGCGGGCTTGTCCGAGTAGTTCAGCACGCCATTTTCGACCGCCAGCCGATACAGCTTTTTGAGATCGGTGAACTCAACATTCAGGATCAGCTTTTTCCCAACCGCCTTCGGCCCGTTCAAGCGCACGGCGAGATAATCCCACGTCATTTCCGGAGGCATCGCCTCGATCGTGTCGGGGCTCGCCGTGTTCAGGCCGCCCGACTCTGGAACGCCATTGCGCAATTCGAATGCGCCTTGCAGATAGATGGCGCGCCACGGCCCGGACTCGGCCTGGTAGCCCATCTGTTCATAGGCGTCGGCGAGCAGATCCTTGGCTTCCTTATTGTTGGGATCGGCGAAAACCGCATGGGTGAGCGCCTCGGCGACCCAGCGATACCCGCCCTTGTCGAAATCAGCTCTGGCGCGTTTTAAGATCGCCGGCGCGCCGCCCATGTATTCGACGTATTTCTTCGCCGCCTCGGCGCGCGGTAGCTGGTCCAGCGTCGTCGGGTTGCCGTCGTAGAAGCCCATATAGCGCTGATAGACCGCGCGCGAATTGTGTTTGAGCGAACCATAATATCCGCGGTCGGCCCATGTCTTGTCGAGTTCCGGCGGAAGCTGAATCATGTTGGAGAGTTCAACGCCCGTGTAGCCCTTGTTCAACAGGTTTACGGACTGGTCGTGAATATATTTGTAAAGATCGCGTTGCTTCTTGAGATAGTCGACGATCTTTTCTCGTCCCCAGAGCGGCCAGTGATGGCTCTGGAACTTGACGTCGATCTTGTCCGCGAAAAGATCGATCGTCTCATCGAGGTAACGCGCCCATTTCAGCGCGTCCCGCACCTGAGCGCCGCGCAAGGTGAGAATGTTGTGCATCGTGTTGGTCGCATTTTCGGCCATCCACATCGCGCGGAACTGCGGGAAATAGGTGTTCATCTCGGCCGGCGCCTCGGTGCCCGGCGTCATTTGGAAGACCATGCGCACGCCGTCGATCGTGACGGTCTCGCCGGTTTTCTTGATCTCGCGCGTCGGCAAAATGAGCGATATGACTCCGGTCGACGTGGTCTGGCCCAGTCCTGCGCCCACGCTGCCGCGTTCGCCGCGCGGCAGCATCGCGCCATACATGAAGATCGCGCGACGGCTCATGGCGTTGCCGGCGATGACGTTTTCGCTCACCGCATGTTCAGCGAAATGTTCCGGCGCGAGAACCTGGATCTTGCCCGCCTTCACATCGGCTGCATCAACGATGCCGCGCGCGCCGCCGTAGTGATCGACATGCGAGTGGCTGTAGACGACGGCGACAATCGGACGCTTGCCGAGGTTCTGCGCGACGAGCTCGAAGGCGGCCTTGGCGGTTTCGGTCGAGATCAGCGGATCGAAGACAATCCAGCCTTTGTCGCCTCTGATGAAAGTTATGTTCGATAAATCATAGCCGCGGACCTGAAAAATGCGGTCGTGAACCTTGTATAGGCCGTAATGCATGTTGAGTTGCGCATTGCGCCAAAGACTCGGATTGACCGAATCGGGCGCTGGCTTGTCGACGATGAAGGACTTGAAGCTTTCCATGTCCCAGACGACCCTGCCCGAAGCGTCCTTGATCGTCAGCGAGTCGGGCTTGGCGATGAGACCGTGCGCGGCGTTGTCAAAATCTTCATGGTCGTCGAAATTCAGACTCTGCAGTACGGCCCGATTGGCGGACTTCGTGGCTTCCGTCGCAGGCTTGGGCGCCGTTTGCGCGTAAGCGAGGGTGGCGGCGATTGCGAGGAGCGCGCTCAGGATCGACGAGAATGATGCGCGTCGCGCGTCCAACATGCGGCCCTCCATTCGGCTTGCCCCGTCGGCTGTTCCGCAAAGAATTATCTGGAATAGAATTGATGGCAACCAAAAACGGACGCGCCTCCGCCGTCATTGCGCCGATCATGGCAGACTGACGCGTGACGCCGGTGATTCGCGTGAACGCGATTCAAGAGAGACGCAATGGAATTCAGTGAAGACGACCCCATGACTCTCCGCGAGCATCCCTTCCGCGAGGCCGTTCTCGCCGAGCTGCACGCGCGGCCGTTCCTGCCGCTCGACGCGCCGCGGCGCATCTATCACTACGCCTTCGCCACGGACCACGAAGCGGCGGTCGCCGATCGTGAAGCGGTCGGCGCGCGCGCGCGCGCGCATGGCGTGCTGGCGCCCGATCCGGGCGCGCGATTCCACTACTTTATCTTTGGCGACTGGCGGCTTCGCTGGGAGCAGCATAGCGAATTCACCACCTACAGCTGGTCGACCGGCGTCGGCGCCGAAATCCCCTTCGCGCATGCCGATCCGTTCAAAGCGGGCGAAATCTCCTTTAAGCCGCCGGGCGTTCTCATCGTCGCGACGCAGCTCTGCGTCGTCGACGGCGCGCGATCGGTCGAAGAGCTTGCATCCTGTTTCAATTCGCAGAGTCTGTGCGTCGTCAGCGTCGAAGATCGCGACGCGCAGGTTCTGACCGACTTCGCGGTCGACGCCTATGGCTTTACGCGCATGCTGATCCGCGGAAAGGCGCTGCCGCGTTTCGAAGCCGGCCGTCTCGCGCAGCGCGTCCTCGAGATCGAAACTTATCGTACGATGGCGCTGCTCGGCCTGCCGCTCGCGCGGCAAGTGTCGCCGCAACTCGCCAACATGGAGCGAGAGCTTTCGGGCATCACCGAAGCGCTGAACGAAGCGCATGACATGCGCGTCAACCACGTTTTGCTGAAGCGGCTCTCGGACCTGCTCGCGAGCAGTCAGGCGCTGTCGACGCGCACGGCCTTTCGTTTTGACGCGAGCCGCGCCTATCGCGCGCTGGTGAAGAACCGCCTCTCCCAGCTGCAGGAACGGCGCGAAGGACAATATGTGACGATTTCAGATTTCCTCAATGCGCGCCTTGATCCAGCGATCGAAACCTGCATCGCCGTCGAGGCGCGCCAAACGCGCTTCTCGGCGCAGGTCGAGCGTGCGACCGATTTGATGCGCACCGGCATCACGCTGGAGATGGAGCGGCAGAACGGCGCGCTGCTCGAAGAGATGAACCGCCGCACGCGATTGCAGATGCGGCTCAACCGCATCGTGCAGGGAATCACGATCGCCGGGCTCGCCTATTTTCTCACCGGACTCTTCAGCTTTATCGCCAAGGGGCTCAAGGCCGCCGGCGCTTTGCCGCCGCAGGTTTCCGCCGATCTCGTCGCCGCCCTCGCGATGCCGATCGCGGTGCTCATCGCCATGGCGTTCATGGCCCGCGTTCACAGATTGTCGCGAGAGGCGGCGGAGGAGGAACGGTTGGATTGACACTTGGATTGACGTCTATTCGACGTCGAAGGGCGCGACTCCTGTCGGCTGGCCGTTCTCGCCAAGCGTGATTTTCTCGATGCGGGCTTCGGCCTCGGCGAGAAGCGCCTCGCAGCGCGCCTGCAGCGCCTTGCCGCGCGCATAGAGCTTCACCGACTCGTCGAGCGAGACGGCGCCCTTCTCCAGATCGGCGACGATGCGCTCGAGCTCCTGCATCGCCTGTTCGAAAGGCAATGTGGCGATGTCAGCGGCGGCGGCGGCGGGCTGCTGTGTCATGGCGTCTCTCATAGACGAAGCGCGCATCCTTGGCTATGCGGCGGCTGAGCGATCGCCCGGCTCGGCGCGGCCGACGATGCGCGAAATCGCGGGAAATTCCTCGCGTGTGCGGCGCTCAATCTCATCGAGCGCGTCATGGGCGCTTTGCACGGTCACCGCCGCGTCCAGACGGCAGCGGAAGTTGACGATGATGCCTCCCGCTGTTTCGCGGACTCGCACGTCCCGCACTTGCGCCGGCGGTCGGGTCTGAGCGGCGACGCGCGCAAGCGCCGCCTTGATGGCGCCAGCGATTGCGGGGTCGGCGACCTGCGCCGCGAGCAATTGCAGCTCGAGCGGCTCGATATGCGTGTCGACTTCAGCGTCGGCGCCGAATTCGTCGCGCAGCGCGCTCTCGAAATCGGCGGCGATCGCGTGCGCGCGGCCGAGCGGCATGGCGCCATCGAGTTCGACGTCGACGCCGATCGATAGCCTGCCCT
>JALHNR010000247.1 GCA_022843525.1 Methylocystis sp.
GAACATCCGCTCGGCCTGGTGGAAGACGACATTGTCACGAAAGTATTGTCGTTTTTGCCCGATCGCGATTCGACAAAGTCCAACCTGGCTTTCGCCGACGTGGTCGTCGCGGGCGGCCACGGCCACGGCTCTCCGGAAAACTTTCAACTCATCCGTCAGCTGGCGAGCACGATCGGCGCGGAATTTGGCTGTTCGCGCCCGCTGGTGCAAAAGGGATGGGTCAGCTCTGACCGGCAAATCGGCCAGACCGGTAAGACCATCCGACCCAAGCTTTATATCGCCGCGGGCATTTCCGGCGCGATCCAGCATCGCGTCGGCGTCGAGGGCGCGGATTACATCGTCGCGATCAACACCGACAAGAATGCGCCAATCTTCGATTTCGCTCATGTTGGAATCGTCACCGACGCGGTACGGCTTTTGCCTGCACTCACGGAAGCGTTCTCGAAACGATTGTCTCCGCATCAGCGCGACCGTCTAGCGAGCTAGGGGAGATAGGCATGATCGAAGAAAGATTCGACGCGATCGTCGTTGGCGCCGGCATGGCCGGCAACGCCGCCGCCCTGACCCTGGCGCGCAAGGGCCTCAAAGTCCTGCAGTTGGAGCGCGGCGAATATTCCGGCTCCAAGAATGTGCAGGGCGCGATCCTCTATTCCGACATGCTCGAGAAGCTTGTCCCGGATTTCCGTGAGGACGCGCCGCTGGAGCGTCATCTCGTCGAGCAGCGCTTTTGGATGATGGACGACAACTCCCATACGGGACTCCATTATCGCTCGGACGAATTCAACGAGGAGCGTCCCAACCGCTACACCATCATCCGCGCGCAATTCGACAAATGGTTCTCCAAGAAGGTTCAGGAGGCCGGCGCGGTCGTGCTGTGCGAAACCACGGTCCTGGAGCTGCTGCAGGACGCCTATGGAAAAGTCATCGGCGTGCGCACGGACCGCAAGAACGGACAGGTGGGCGCCGATGTCGTCGTGCTGGCGGAAGGCGTGAGCGGGCTGCTCGGCACAAGAGCCGGCCTGCGCAAGTCGCCCGACAAGAGCAATGTCGCTCTGGCGGTGAAGGAGATGCACTTCCTCCCGCAGGAAACTCTGGAAGCCCGCTTCAATCTGCGCGGCGACGAAGGCGCGGTCATCGAGGCGGTCGGCACCATCTCGCAAGGCATGACCGGGATGGGCTTCATTTACACCAACAAGGAGTCGATCTCGCTCGGCATCGGCTGTCTCGTCGCGGACTTCGAGAAGACGGGACAGACGCCATACGGACTGCTGGAAAAGTTCAAGCAGCATCCGTCGGTGGCGGCGCTCATCGCAGGCTCGGAAGTCAAGGAATACGCCGCGCATCTGATCCCTGAAGGCGGCTTCAAGGCGATCCCACAGCTTTATGGCGACGGCTGGGTCGTCGTTGGCGACGCCGCGCAGTTGAACAACGCCATACATCGCGAAGGCTCGAATCTGGCGATGACCTCCGGACGGATCGCCGCGGAAGCGATCTTCCAGATCAAATCGCGCCGCGATCCGATGACGAAGGAGAATCTGGCCCTCTACAAGAAGATGCTCGACGAGTCCTTCGTCATGAAGGATTTGAAAAAATATCGCGACATGCCGGATCTGCTTCACATTCAGGCGCAGAACTTCTTCCTGACCTATCCGCAGCTTGTCTCGAAGGCGATGACGAATTTCCTGCGCGTCGACGGCACGCCGAAGCGGGAAAAAGAGAAGAGCACGTTCCGCTCCTTCCTGGCGGCGCGTTCGCTGACCGGACTGGTCGGCGACGCCTTTCGGCTGGCGCGCGCGTGGAGGTAGTTGGGCGCGATGCCCTCTAGCAACGGAGTAGGACAATGAGCGCAGAAGCAGCAGTCCGGGTGGAGGACAAGCTTTACCTCAATCGCTATCTCGTCGACGCCGGCCGCGCCCACATTAAGGTGCGTCCGCACACCACGCCTTCGCCGCAACTGCTCAGTCTGGTGAACGTCTGTCCGGCGCACTGCTATGAAATGAACTCGACCGGGCAAGTCGAGATCACGACCGACGGCTGCGTCGAATGCGGCACGTGTCGGATCATCGCCGAGCCGAGCGGCGATATCGAATGGAACTATCCGCGCGGCGGCTACGGCGTGCTGTTCAAATTCGGCTAAATCAATCGACGCCGATCAGCTGCGCAAGGCGAGCCGGGAATGAAATTCTACATGACGCCCGGATCCTGCTCCACGGGCATACACATCCTGCTCGAAGAGATCGGGTTGGTCTTCGAGGCCTATATCGTCAATCTGGTCAAGGGCGATCACCTCAAGCCGGACTATCTGGCGATCAACCCCAATGGGACGATCCCGACTCTGTTGCGCGACGATGGCGTCGCGCTGACGGATTTTCACTCCATCGCCCTTTGGCTTGCGGAGGCCTATCCGCGCCGCAAGCTCCTGCCCGAGAGCGTGGATGCGCGCAAGTCGGCGTTGGCCGCGATGCATTTTTGCGTACAGCATATTCACGGCGAAGGCTTTCGACGCGTGTTCACGCCGGAACGCTACGCCGGACGGCAGATCGACATCGAGGCGATCAAGTCCGAAGGACGCGAGATCGTCGCCTCGGCGCTGATCGCGATCGATACGGAACTCGCGGGCAAGGACTATGTCGCTGGCGGCTTTTCGATCGCCGACGCGGCGCTGTTCTATGTGGAGTTTTGGGCCGACAAGACGGGCATGACGCTGCCGCGCAATTGCCAGGCGCATTACGCGCTTATGAAAACGCGTCCGGCGGTGCGTCAGGTGCTCGCTGAAGAAGGCTATCGCAGCTGATTTGAGGCGCGCGCTTCAGCCGATAGGCCGCGTGAGAGGCGCGTAAGCGCATCGGCCTCAACATTGACGGATGCGCCACTCCGCGCTCAATGGCGCTTGTCATGCGCATTATCCGGATCATTGCGCATCCAATCGGCCAGCTTTGCGAGATTTTCGCGCAGGCTTTCGCGTATGCCGACGTCTTCGATCGTCGCATCCAGCGCGCCGTTCATGCACAGCATCCAGGCGTCGCGCTCGGCCGGACCGATGCGCAAATGGCCATGCCGCATGCGCAGGCGCGGATGCCCCTTCTTGGCCGAATAATCCTTGGGGCCGCCGAGCCATTCGGCCAGATAGACCTTCAAAATGGCGCGCGTCGGTCCCAGATCGTCCGCGTGAACGGCGCGTATGCCGCGCGCTTCCGGTAGTTCGTCCATGTTGCGGTAGAAGGTTTCGACAAGCCGGTCGACCGTGTCGAAGCCGCCGATGCGATCGTATATGGATACGGTTTGGTCGATAGTGGTCGTCGTCACGGACTCGAGCCTCAGTGATAACTTACGGTGATGGGCCGCGCCCAATGGCGTGCGTGGGCCGCCCTGGCGATCACGCGATAGGCGGCGTCCGCTATGGCGCGCCCATATTCGTCGGTGCCTGTCCAAGTCGAGGCGCGCCCGCGCGGATCGACTTCGACGAGTTTCACATTTTGCGGCACGACGACCCCGTCGCGCGCAATGCCGCGCAAAAAGCCGTCCATCGGCGAAAGGACGCGGTGACCGTCGAGGAGGCCGAGGAGGTAATCCTTGAAGATTCGCGCGCCAATGTCGAGCGGCGTGCGCCAAACGCCATCTCGGGCGGAATAGACGAAGCGGCCGCGGCCGACGCCGCCAAGATAGCGTGGGATGTGGTCGTTGGGGCGAGTTTCGCCGGTCTCGACGAGGTCGCCGGCATGGTCGGGATGCGTCTCGATGGCGACGTCGCAGTTCAAGCCGGCGGCGAAATGCGGGCCGAGGCCGATGGCGAGATTGGCGATCTTGCGCAGATTGGTCGTCATGCGGTGCTTTTGCATTCGCGCGTCGATCAACACGTCGGGCGTGCGGAGCGCGAGGAGATCGGTCAGTTGCAGCGAGGTCACGGCGACGACGCCCGTCACGGTCAACACCCGTACGATTTCCAGCGCGGTCTCGCCGCGGTAGCCCTGAATGCCGTCGACTTCGGCGCGATCCTGGAACAGAGCGTCGTGGAACGACATACCACGCCGAATGATGGGCGGGTAAGGGTCGTGACTGAGCACGACGCGGTAGCCCTCCCGCGTCAGACGCGCAGCCACCGCCGAAGCAATCTCATTCGCGCCCAAAATGATCACGAAGGGGGCGCTTCGATTGGACAGAAATTCGCAGAATCGCACGTGTGTCATCGTCCCCCCGCGCCCCAGCGAAAGCAAGACGCACGCCAGCGACTGAAGCGACGCGCGTCTTCGCTGCGTCGCCGAATGCGCTACAAAGCCACGTAAATGAATTTCCCCGCCTTCAGTCCGGGATAATTTTCGCGCAAGGCGTTCGCAATCTTTCCGACGAGCGTCTTGTCGGCGGCGGCAGAGGCGCCGACAAAATCAGTTCCCTGCATCCAGGTTTCGAAGAAGCAGTGCAGCGTCTCGTCGTAATCGGCGCCGGTGGGATTGGCGGTCTTGTCGCTAAGATCGGCGACTCCCGCGGCGCTGACCTCGAGGCGCCAGTCGCGGTCGTCTTCGACCGACCCCATCAGCCTGGCGAGATCGTCATTCGTCCAATCGGTCTTCAGATCCACCACCATGCTCGCCCACCTTCCTTGCGTGATCGCGGTCTCGCAATATGCGGACCAGCGTTGTTCAGGGTTCTGCGAAGATCGGCGCGACGCCTTCGGCGTCGATATAGACGACGCCGTCTTCGATCCGCACCGGATATTCGGCGAGCGGCGTCGCATGCTCGTGGGTGGGTTGACCGCTGTTCATGTCCCACGACCAGAAATGCAGCGGACAGGTCAGCGTCGTCCCATCGAAATCGGCGTCCGCCAAGGGAACATTGGTGTGCGGACAGACTCCCTGAAACGCCTTTACGACGCCGTCTTCCGGCCAGGCGAGAACGATAAGTTGCGCGTCGGCGATGACCACGCGCATTCCGCCCTCCATGAGGGTGTCTTCCTTGCAGACGCGAACAAACATGAAGGCGCTCCGTGCTGCTGGCTGCGAATTTGCATCGACGGCGAGCAAGATTCGAGCCGGGACCGACGGGAGGCGACGCCGTGCATAACAAGCGCTTGGAGGCGTTTCGCAACGATCCGGGCGGCGCCTGGACGCCCGCCGATTTTGAAATCACCGCCTCGCAATATGCGATCAAGTTCCGCAAGGTGACGGGAACGCATGTCGTGTTCACGCATCCTTCCGTGCCGAATTGCGTCGCCATTCCCATGAAGGCGAAGGTGAGAAGCGTTCACGTGAAGGCCTTCGTCGCGATGGTGGACCTCATGGATGAGTTGGACAGATGAGCGAGGCGCCCGTCTATCGAACCGAGCTGGGCCGCGGACCGCCAGAGGAGGGCGGCTATTTCGTCGTGTCTTACCCGGAAATTCCTGGCTGTTTTGGGGTCGGCGGCACTGAAGCGGAGGCGATCGAGGACGGCCGCCGCGCGCTCATCGCCGTGCTCGACGCGCTCAAGGCGGTCGACCGGCCGCCGCCAGAGCCGCGGGGGGAGAGCGCGTGAGGACGGAAAATCATGGTTCCGACACGGCGGCGTTGCAGGAGTCTGCGGGCTGCGTCAACGCTGTGCCGGCGCTTTCCGTTCCGATGGGATTCCGGCTGTTGGCGCTGCGTTGCTTTCACAATGATCCTGATCCGCCTGCCTTCGCCTGGCTCAATCAGCGCATCTTTCGCACGCCCGATCGCATGGGTCGGCACGGGCTGTTTTTTGGCGCCGCCTTTCGGCCAGAGATCATGGATTGGCTGATTGCACGCGTGGGCCGGCCGTCGTCGCGCGAGAGCGGCAAGCCGCAGCGCAATCCCGACTGGCCAAACATCATCTGGCGTAGCGTGGAACGGGCGTGGCCCGACGACGCGCGCACCACGGAATGGTCGATCGAGGTCGTCTTTGCGAGCGAGAATGTGTCAAACGCCTTTGCCGAGCGCTGGCGCGAGCGACTGTCCGGCGGATTCGACGACTGAATGTGTTACGCCGCATGCGCCGTGTCGAGGCCGCGAAAGATCGCGCAGCGGCGGAAGACGGTGAGGCTCGGCGGCACATTCTTCTGGTGGCAGAACTTCGCCGTGAGCTTCGCCAGCCCTTTAATGTCGCGGCCCGTGGCGGCGGGGAAAATTTCGACGAGGTCGTCGATGAGCGCGTCATCGACGTTGAGCGCGAATTGCTCGGTCATCACGCGCCAGATGCGGCGCTTCGCGTCAGCGTCTGGCGGGTTGTATTTGATCAGCGCGATGCAACGCGAGACGATCGCCTCGTCGATGTCATCGACGCGGTTCGTCGTCAGGAAAAGCAGACCATTGAAATATTCGAGCACGCGCAGGAAAACGCCGACGACGGCGTTCATCGCGATGTTGTCGTCGCGGCGCTTGATATAGACATCCGCCTCGTCAATCAGCATCACCGCTCCCCAGCGCTGAGCGCGCGTCAGAATCTCTTTTAGCGCCGTCTCCATTGTGCCGACGTTGAGGCCCAATTGGCCGGAATGCACGCGGTACAAGGGACGCTGGATGATTTCCGAATAGACCTCCGCCGTCAGCGTTTTGCCAACGCCGGGCGGGCCGGCGCAAAGCACCGTGGTGCCGCCGGATTTGCCCTGGACGATGTCGTCCATCAGCACGTCCATTTCGGCGGTCAGAATGTCGATGAGATCCGTCTGCTCCTCCGGCAGCACCAGCTTGCTCTTCAACTCGGGCTGATAGCGATAAAGCCGCATCTCGTCGACATGCACCCAGACGTGATGATGCAGATCGAGATGAAACATTAGAATGTAGGGATGCACGGGAACTTGCGTGAAGAGTCCGGGCGGAAT
>JALHNR010000248.1 GCA_022843525.1 Methylocystis sp.
GCCATGGATGAGCTCCAATTTTTCGGTTGAGCAAAAATCCTTAAGTGAGTATTTAGCCGGGTCCGAGCATGCCTCAGCGCCGCCTGTGCGACAAGCCGAAGCGCTGTCTGCCTTTTTTGTGAACTCCCTATGTCGGCTGGGCCAAGGCGCCTGCGCCGAACCGACCCACCCTGTCGCGAATCGCGCTAAGATCGCCCATGGCTTCAAAACCCGATCTTTTCAGCGGCGCGCCGCGCAAGGCGCCCGCGTCGAAACCCGCCCCAAAGCGCGGGCCGGCGGAATATTCCGCCGCCTCGATCGAAGTGCTGGAGGGGCTCGAGCCCGTCCGCCGGCGCCCCGGCATGTATATCGGCGGCACCGATGAGGCGGCGATGCATCACCTCTTCGCCGAGGTGCTGGACAACGCCATGGACGAGGCCGTGGCCGGCCATGCGACCTTCATCGAAGTGACGCTGGAAACTGACGGCTGGCTCACGGTGATCGACAATGGCCGCGGCATTCCGGTCGAGGCCCATCCGAAATTTCCCAAGAAGTCGGCGCTGGAAGTGGTGATGACCACGCTCCACGCGGGCGGCAAGTTTGATTCAGGCGCCTATCAGACCTCGGGCGGCCTGCACGGCGTCGGCGTTTCCGTCGTCAATGCGTTGGCCGAAAAGCTTGAAGTCGAAGTGGCGATCGCCGGCCAACTTTACCGCCAGGAGTTTTCGCGCGGCCTGCCGCTCGGCAAGCTCGAAACGCTTGGCCGCGTCAACAATCGGCGCGGCACCAAGGTGCGCTTCAAGCCCGACGCGCAGATTTTCGGCGCCGGCGCGCATTGGAAGCCGGCGCGGCTCTTCCGCATGTCGCGCTCCAAGGCCTATCTCTTCGGCGGCGTCGAAATCCGCTGGCGCTGCGATCCTTCGCTGATCGACCCCGGCGCGGATACGCCGCCTGAGGCGGTGCTGCGCTTTCCCGGCGGCTTGAAGGATTATCTGGCGCGCGAAATCCATGGCAAGGAACTCGTCGCCGATCAGCCCTTCGTCGGCAAGATCACGCGCGAAGGCGGCCACGGTTCGCTCGAATGGGCGGTCTCCTGGCTTGCCGAGGATGACGGCTTTGTCCACTCCTATTGCAACACGATTCCGACGCCGGACGGCGGCACGCATGAGGCGGGGTTTCGCGCCGCGCTCCTGAAGGCGCTTAAGGATCACGCCGAGCGGGTCGGACAGGCGAAGCGCGCCAAGGACATCGGCGCCGACGATCTCATGGGCCAGTCGGCCGCGATGATCTCTGTCTTCATGCGCGAGCCGGAGTTTCAGGGCCAGAACAAAAGCCGGCTGATGAGCGCCGAGGCGGCGCGCATCGTCGAGAGCGCGGTGCGGGACGCCTTCGACCATTGGCTCGCCGGCGCCCCCTCGCAGGCCAATAAGCTGTTGGATTTCGCCGTGGAGCGCGCCGAGGAGCGCCTGCGCCGCCGCGCCGAGAAGGACATCGCCCGCAAGACCGCGACCCGCAAGCTGCGGCTGCCCGGCAAGCTCGTCGACTGCACGAATAATTCGGCGCAGGGCTCGGAGCTGTTCATCGTCGAAGGCGACTCCGCCGGCGGCTCGGCGAAGGAGGCGCGCAACCGCACGACGCAGGCCATTTTGCCGCTGCGGGGCAAGATTTTGAACGTCGCCTCGGCGACGAAGGACAAGCTCCTCGCCAATCAGCAGCTCGCCGATCTGACCCAGGCGCTCGGCTGCGGACTGGGCGCGCATTACCGCGACGAGGATCTGCGCTACGAGAAGGTGATCGTGATGACCGACGCCGACGTCGACGGCGCGCACATCGCCTCGCTGCTCATCACCTTCTTCTATCGGCAGATGCCGCGCCTCATCGAGAACGGCCATCTCTATCTGGCGCAGCCGCCGCTCTACAAGCTCACGCAAGGCGCGAAGACCGTCTATGCGCGCGACAATGAACATCGCGAGGAATTGATCGCCAAGGAGCTGACCGGGAAGGGAAAAATCGAGACCGGCCGATTCAAGGGGCTTGGCGAGATGAGCGCGGCTCAGCTCAAGGAAACGACGATGGACCCGAGCAAGCGCACGCTCCTCAAAGTCGTCGTCGAGCCGGAAGATCGCGAGGAGACCGCGGACTGCGTCGAGCGGCTGATGGGCAACAGGCCGGAAGCGCGCTTCGCCTTCATCCAGGAGCGCGCTGCTTTCGCGACGGAGCTGGTCGATATCTAACCGCTCGCGCCCGGACGCATCTGGGGGTATGGTGTCGTCCTTCCAACAGACAGGCGCCGCGTGACCGACACGGAAATTCGCCCAACGACGACCGAGGACGCGCGCGCTCCGCGGTCCGTCTGCGACGAACAGGCCTTCGCCCTGGAGCGGATGCAGCTCGCGCTCGACGCCGGACGCACCGGCATCTGGGACTGGAATCTCCTGACCGGCGAAGTCCATATCGACGAGCGCGTGCGCCGCCTGTGGGGCCTTCCCGAGGGCGTTCCGGCAAGTTTCGAGATTTTCCGCAGCGCGCTGCATCCGCAGGACAAGAAGCGTACGAAAGAGGCGGTCGGCGTCGCGCTCGATCCCACGCACGAAGGCGATTACGAGATCGAATATCGCGTCATCGGCCAGACCGACCGCGTCGAGCGCTGGGTCTCGGTGCGCGGCCGCACTTTTTTCGACGAAGGCCGCGCGGTCCGCATTCTCGGCACCGCGCGCGACATCACGCCGCGCAAGCAGCGCGAGCAGCATGTGCGCGTGCTCCTGCGCGAACTCGTGCATCGCTCGAAGAACCTGCTCGCCGTCGTGCAGGCGATGTCGCGGCAGACGGCCGCCGGTTCGCCCTCGGTGGAAGATTTTCAGCGCAAATTCGGCGCACGCCTACAGGCGCTGTCGATGGCGCATGATCTGCTCGTGTCGCAGGATTGGCGCGGCGCCTCGATGCGCGAATTGGTGCGCGCTCAGCTCGCCTATTGCATGGACGTGCCGCAGGGCGACGTGTCGTCGCGCGCGACCATCGACGGCCCGAAAATCATGCTGAAGCCGGAGGCGGCGCAGAATATCGGCCTCGCTTTGCATGAACTCGCCACGAATGCGCTGAGCTTTGGCGGTCTGTCACGGCCGGACGGCGCCGTCTCGTTGACATGGCGCTTCGAAGACGGTCGGCTCAATATTGAGTGGCGCGAGAGCGGCGGCCCGGCGGTGGCGATGCCGCCGCGCGAAGGCTTCGGCCATAAGGTCATCAAGCGACTTGTCGCACAGGCGCTCGATGGAACCGCGACGCTGAACTTCCCGCCCGACGGATTGATCTGGACTTTGTCGATCCCGGCGAGCTACGCGACGGTCAGGGACGAGCAGGCCTGATCGGCTGCGGGTCTATCCAGCTCATCCCAGCAGATCAATCAGGGGACCGATCAGCGGCGCGTCGGCGGGCGGCATCGGATAATTGCGCAAATCCCGGGCGCGCGCCCATTTCACCGCCTGTCCCTCCATCGGCGAAATAAAGCCCTCCCACTTGCGGCAGACGTAAAGCGGCATCAGAAGATGAAAGTCGTCGTAGGCGTGGCTTGCGAAGGTCAAAGGCGCGAGGCAGGGCGCGCAGATCCGCACGCCAAGTTCCTCTTCGAGTTCGCGCGCGAGAGCGTCTTCCGGCCGCTCGCCGGAATGCAGCTTGCCGCCCGGAAACTCCCACAGACCGGCGAGCTGTTTGCCTTCGGGACGTTGCGCGATCAGCACGCGGTTGTCGGCGTCGACAAGCGCCGCCGCCACGACGAGCAAGAGAGTCACAGGCGCGCTCAATTGCCGGAGAGAACGACTTTCACCGGGCCGTTTTCCTTGCCGGTGAGCGTCACTTCTTCATACATCGCGCCGCCTTCGGGCGTGGGCGCATCCTTCGGCTTCCAGATGAGTTGGGTCGTAAGATAATAGCGTCCGGGGGCGACATTCTCGAAGGTGAATCGCCCGTTCGACTCCGTCGTCGTCGTGCGAGTCAAAGAGGCGTATTGCGTGTCCGGCTCGACTTTCGGGATTGACGCGGCCGGCAGGAATTTCACCGAGCCGTAAAAATTCTTGATGCGGGTCTGCGCATAGGTCGTGGCCGGTATCAGCCTCACGGTTTCGCCGGCGGCGTAGCGCACGTTCGATCCCGAGGCGTCGCGCAGAAAGGCCTGTCCGGCAATGACGCCCCTGCCGGGCGCCCTGATGTAGTTCGCCTGCGACGGATCGAAGCCGACGCTTGGCGATGGACCGCGCCCGGCGTTGCAGGCTGAGAGCAGGGCGAGCGGCGCCACGAAGAGAAGCTTGACGCAACGCATGACAGAAACGCTCCACGACGAAACGCAGGTCGCACACTTTGACCGACGCCGACGCCTCACGCCCCCGGATCAGACCGGCGAGGCGGCTTCGGCGGCGATGAGGCAATCTAGCACGTCATGCATCGTTCTGACGACTGCGACGCACAGCGACCGCTCAGCCGCAGTCGCCCGCGTGAGGGGAGCGCCGTCCGCGTCGAAAATCGCGGCGCGGACCGCATTCGGGAGGATCATCCGGCGGATCAGCTTCGGTAATCGCCGTTGATCGCGACATAGGCCTTGGTGAGATCGCAGGTCCACACGGTCGCGGCGCCTTTGCCCAGTCCAAGATCGACATTGATGACGATATCGTCGCGCTTCATGATCTGCGACACTTCCGCTTCGTCATAATCGGGGTCGCGCAGCCCCTTGTGGGCGACGCGCACGCCGCCGAACCAGATCGCGAGCCTGTCGCGATCGGCCTTCTCGCCGGCCTTGCCGACGGCCATGACGATGCGGCCCCAATTGGCGTCCTCGCCGGCGATCGCCGTCTTCACAAGCGGCGAATTGGCGATAGAGAAGGCGACGCGCTTCGCCGCCTTGGCGCTGTCGGCGCCCGTCACCGTCACTTCAACGAATTTGCGCGCGCCTTCGCCGTCTCTCACCACTTGATGGGCGAGATCGAGCAGCACGGCGTCGAGCGCACGCTTGAATTCGATCAGCCGCTTGTCGCCCGCCTTTTCGATCTTCGGCGCGCCGCGCGTCTTCGCCGCGCCTGTCGCAAACAGCAGCAGCGTGTCTGACGTCGACGTGTCGCCGTCGACGGTGATGGCGTTGAAGCTGCCCTTTACGCCGCTCTCAAGCAGCGCCTGCAACGCCTCGGCGCCGATGGCGGCGTCGGTGAAGACGAAGGCGAGCATCGTCGCCATGTCGGGCGCGATCATGCCCGCGCCCTTGGCGAAGCCGCTGATCGTCACGTCGACGCCGGCGATCGTCGTCGTCCGGGTGGAGAGTTTCGGATAGGTGTCGGTGGTCATGATGGCGCGCGCGGCGTCCAGCCAGCCATCGGGCCGCGCCTCCTGCGCAAGCTTCTCCAGCACGCCATCGAATTTATGGGCGTCGAGCGGTTCGCCGATAACCCCCGTAGACGCCAGAAAAATCTGGCGTTCGGGCGCGCCCGTCGCTGCGGCGGCGAGCTTCGCCGAGAACTTGACCGCCTGCGCGCCGGTCTTGCCGGTGAAGGCGTTGGCGTTTCCGGAATTGACGAGCAGCGCGCGCGCCTTGCCGCCTTTGAGCCGGTCGCGGCACCAGTCCACCGGCGCCGACGGACATTTGGATTTGGTGAAGACGCCCGCGACCGTCGTTCGCGCGTCGAGCAACGCCAGCATCACATCGGTGCGTCCGGCGTAGCGCACGCCCGCGGCGCCGACGGCGAAGCGAACGCCATCGAGCGGGGGGATTTCGGGCGCGGATTTCGGCGCGAGCGGGGAGAGGGGGGCGTCGTGAGACATCGCGGAGCCTTGTCAATCGGAGTGGACCTGCGCGGATGTGCCCGGCGCTACAGGTCGGCGTCAAGGCTGATGTCGGCCCGCTTCGCTTATCCGACTTTTATCCGCCCGGCCGATCCCCGCTCGAAAGCGCTTGCTTTTCGACCCTCCCCTTTAGGGGGAGGGCGAGTAGGCTCGGCGCTTACTTCTTCTTGGCGTCAGCCGGCTTTTGGGTCGGGGCCGGCTTGGCGCCGGGCGCGCCCTCGGCCGGCGCGTCCGAACGTTCGATCTTGGCGCCCTCGCGCAATTTCATGACGAGTTCGCTCTGCGCCTTCTGCACGACGTAGCGGGCGACCTGATCCTTCACCTCATCGAGCGGCGGGAAGACTTTCGGGCGCTTCTCGTCGAGCTTGATGATGTGCCAGCCGAATTGCGTCTTGATCGGATCTGAGACCTGACCCGGCTCCATCTTCGCCGCCGCATCGCCGAACTCCGGCACCATGCGGTCCTTCGTGAACCAGCCGAGGTCGCCGCCCTTGGCGCCGGGGTCCTTGGAAAGTTCGGTCGCGACCTTGCCGAAATCCTCGCCGCCCTTGACGCGCTTCAGCGCGGCTTTCGCCTCTTCTTCGGTCGGCACCAGAATGTGGTGCGCGTGATATTCCGTTTCCGGCTTCTGGTTCTTCGCCGCTTCGTCATAGGTCTGCTTGACCGCCGCTTCAGTCGCCGCATTCTTGGCGACGTCGCCGAGCAGCGTCTCCATCAGCGCCTTGTCGCGCAGATAGGCGAGCTTCTTGGCGAATTCCGGCGTTTCGGCGAGCTTGTCGGCCTGCGCCTTCTGCACGACGAGTTGCTCGTCGATCAGGAAGTCGAGCACATAGGTTTCGCGCGCCTTTCCTTCGAGCTGACGCGGAATGGCGGCTCCAAGATCCTCCATGGCGAGCTTCAAATCCTCGTCGGTGATCTCGACGCCATTGACCTTGGCGAGGGTTTTCGCGACCGCAGATGTCGCGCCGACGGCGCTCATCGCCAGCAGGGCGGCGAGCG
>JALHNR010000249.1 GCA_022843525.1 Methylocystis sp.
GACCGGAATTTCCGACTCAGGAAAGTCTTTGAGCCGCCAGTCCTCGCACAAACGCCCCGGAATCCCGGCTCTTTTCCCAAAGTCCGCGCCCGATCTGAACTTCCGGGAATGCATGGCTGAGGACGCAGTCTCCTGCGAACCCGTCTCGCCTCACTCCCCTCCCTGACTACGGGAAAATCAGGGAGGTTTTCAAAAAATTCAGGCTTCACCCCCATCGTCTGCGACGAAACCCACGTCATTTCAGTGTCCTGACGCCGATCCGCTGCTGCAAAAAAGGGAGGCATGTAGCCAGGAACACGGCACGCGGGCCTGTTATCAGGTGAATTTCTTGTCGTTAACCGGGACCGGATTGTCGCTAGCCGGGATTCGATTGCCGTTATCCGAATTGCGATTGCCGTTAAGCGGGATGAGCGCGCCGATAGGCGGGATATGAGAGTCCCTATCTGGAATGGCGGCGCCGTAAGGCGGGTTGGTGTTGTCGGCCTACGACAACGCCTTGCGTACCGCGAATCGAACAGGATGATTCGGGGTTTTTGACCCACGGTCTGGGATGACTCTCGACAAACCTCTCGGCCTGGGTAGGTGTTGTGAGCAATGCGAGGTTTTTCCGCCGCGCGATCGATCGGCGCGCCGATTCCGCTCGTTCTCCGATCGGCCAGCATTCACTTCGAGGGTTCGCATCCGTGCCGTTTGTATGGAGCGTGCGCCGCACAAGCAGTTAGCGCGAAATGCTGACTCCAATAGCGGCTTCATCCCAATCAAGGCCTACTCCGGGCACAGCGGGTATATGCAACATCCCGTCTACGACCTCATAGGGCTGCTTCAGGATTGGATTGACCCAATTCTGCCACTCAAGCCATGCGACGTTTCGGAAACTCGCATGACGTGAGCGCCGACCTCTGGATAGAGGTGCGTAGAAATGGGCGTCCCGAATGCCGCCGCAATGGCTGCCGATTTTAGCCAGCCCGTTACGCCGCCGATCCTCATGAAATCAGGCATGACCAGGTCGCAGGCCTTCATTTGAAGCGCACGGTGCAGATCCCGATGACCGTAGAAATTTTCTCCTATCTGCAACGGCGTCTTAAGTTTCGAAGCGAGATGCGCATGTCCATCCAGATTGTCGTAGACGATCGGTTCCTCGATCCAATCCAGGCCCAAGCTGTCGACCGATTGGCACCTCACGAGCGCTTCAGCAAGATCGAGCCCTTGATTGAAATCCGCCATCAAATGAACGTCGGCGCCGACCGCCGCGCGCACCGCCTCGATCGCGCGCAGATCCTGATCTGCGGTTGCGCGGCCTAGCCGGATCTTCAGTCCTGCGAAACCTCCTTCTTGGATCAGTTTCGCTGCTTCCTCCCCTAATTGCACTGGATCGCTCAGCCAAAGACCGTTGCTGTTGTATGCCTTCACCGGCCCAACCGCGCCGCCGAGGAGCACGCACAAGGGTAGATTCGCGGCCTTCGCCAAGGCATCCCACGCCGCCATATCGAGGCCCGAAACGGCGATCATACTCAAGCCCTGATAGCCAACGAAATGGAGAGACTTGCGGGTTAGCTCGAATATCTCGGTCGGCGCGACGGCATGGCCATCGAGAAGCTCGCCAAAATCCTCCAAGGCCGCAACGATGTATTTCATCGCCTTTGCCGTGTACGGTTCGAGGTAGCTTCGCCCGACTATTCCTTCGTTCGTGAACAGATCGATGAGGATCACAGGCCAGTCGGAGATCGTCGCTATTCTGGCGACGATCGGGCGTTCCAATTTGAGGATCAAGGGCCGCGCCCTGATGCTTTTGATTGTCAGTCGGCCAATTGTCATTCCAAGACTCACATATCGGCGTATTGCGCTTCGCCGTTCCCGAACGACCAGTTCTCCTTGGGAACCTCGACGAGGCTGATGAAGACGTCCTCAGCGCGAAGTCCCAGGCGGGAGTGAAGTTCTTTCGCCACCGCTCGATAAAAAGATTTCTTCTGCTCGACCGACCGACCTGCGTTGAGCGTGATCTGGATGAACACGCAGTCCGGCGTGCGTTTGATTCCAAGGTAATTCTCGTCGGCAATGAGAGCGTGTTGTGGATGCTCGGCGATCACCTGGAAGCGGTCGTCCTTGGGAACCTTCAGGACCTCGATCATCGCGTGATAGACGACATCGCCGATGCCGCGACAATATTCGACAGGTTTGCCTTCGATGAGATCGATGCGCACGAGAGGCATTTGATCTCTCCTCATATTGCCAACGGGGATTGAGCAGCTTCGGCGCGTATCGCCCTTTTTGGAAACCAGCGTCCCGGTGGTTCGTCGGGACGCGCGCACTCGCGGCCGGCGGTCTTGTCAGGCCGCGTCCTCGATCTGGTCTAACAATTGAACGAGACGCATCACCTGCTGCAGCAAAATTCCGCCGACACCAAGGGCAAACCACACGCCAGTGACGAAGCCCCAATGAATTGGCGCTGCGAAGAACTCCTCCCGAAACCAGAAGGTGTGGCCCCACTCGTTAAATCCCACGCTAACGAAGATCATGAACGGACCGACGACCGCAAGCGTCAGAGGGAGAGAAATCCCCTCGGCGTAAAGCGGCAGGCGCGTCCTCGCGTACAACCACGCCGAGCCGCCCATCAGGATATAGAAGGGAAAGTTGAAGTAGAATTCGATGATGTGGTTGGCGGTGAAAGGCGTGTCGCGGACGGAAACCTGATGCCAGGAATTGTCCTGTTCCGCAAAATAGCTGCCGGCCCAATAAACAGCGAATGTGTAGATACTGATCCACATCGTCAGCGTGAAGTAGCGCGTAATCTCCTCCTTTGGCGTAATCTTGTCGAGGTTTCGGTCGCGGGTGAACCAAAGATAGCCCCACAGCGACGGAAATACGATCACCAGAAATGCGCCTTCGAGGTAGAGCAAACGCATCCAATGAACGTCGAACGCAGGATCCGAGGAGTCTAGGCCGGTCGAAATCGCATAAGCGCCCTGATACATTCTAAAACCGACGTAGATGACGGTCATCCCCGCGAAGGTCAGGAGATATTTCGGTAGGTCTCTCAGATACCAGGGCAGATTGAAAGGCGCCCGCGGCGTGGTTCGGGAGATTGTTTGCGCGGTGATGCTCATGGCCGCTCCTTTGGTTGGCTTGAATTGTATTCGCGCGCGCAACGCTCTTTGCGCCGCCGCGCGAAATTGTCAGTGGAATTTCGGAATGACCGGAGCGGACACGCTGGAGACATAGCGTTGGCCCGCGTTGTCATAGAGGAAGAGTAAGCCTCCCATCCGCGTATCCGCGTCGCGGATCAGACCGTCGAGCCTCTCCCGCTGCCAAAGCGAATCCTCGGCCGTGATGCGGATCGTTCTCGTCTCGCCCGGCGCGATAGGATCGGCCGTGTCGATGCTCAGGCCTTCGCGCGCAGCCAAAGCAGCGCCTTCGCCCTGTGGCGGTTGAATAACCGCGGGGTTGAGGAAGCGCACATTCGCGGTCGCGAACTCGCCAATCCGGACGGGATGGCCGGAGCCGTTATGAAGCACGGCGGTCATGATCATCGCCCGAGCAGGCACATTATATTCGGCGCGCTGAATTTTGACCTGCACCGCTCCGACGTCGACGGCAGGCGGAAGCGGATCGATCTGATCCATTGCGGCTTGCAGGGGGATGGCGTTTGGATATTTTAGATCCGTTACGAAGTTCGCGCCGAACACAATCAGCGGAACTGCGAAGATGATCCCCGCGCCAATCATCCGGTCGAGCGGGGAGACAAGGCTCGCCTCTTGGCCGGCATGCAGCATTTTATAGCGTGGAATAAACAGCGGACGTCTGACCCACCAAAGCAGCCACGCCGAACCGAGCGCGATCCAGAAGCCGTGCCAGGCGACTCCATTCGCGAGCCCGTATGTCTCCATGTCTATCACGCTGCCATCGAGCGTCTTGACCTGGTTGGTGAATGCGGAGGCATCGCCCTCGACTTCCATCCATTGGCCCGGGCCCACGACCGAGCCCGCATCATGAAGGTTGAAGAACGGATGAAGATGGAAGCGACCAGGGATCCTGGCCTTCATCACGATCTTGAAGTCGTAGTCGCCGCCGAGTTTCAAAGCGGAGGAGCTGACGGATGATTGTCCGTTGAGGTAACGCTCGGTGCGTATGAAGACGGGCCCCGGAGCGGAGACATTCAGATACGTCGCGTCGGGTTGCGCCACCCCACGCGGCCAGTCCGCGTTGACGTGGAACTTACCGGTGATGACAACCTCTTCATTGACATTGAGCTTTGCCTTCGACCACGCCACATCGTACCATTGGATCGTACGCATGCGTACGAATGGTTCCAGGGCCTTTTCGCCATGGGCCAGCGCTGCTTCGGGAGCAAGCGCTCCGGCGCATAATCCGATGTAAATGGCGCTGAAGAGAGTCTTGAGCGGCTGTTTCATCTCGTTGTCTCTCCCTCAGATATTCTTGACGTATTTTGTCGTCGCAAATGCTTTTCCCAGATACCACCAGAGCGGATACATCAGGGTGCAAAGCAGCGCCGAACAAAACGCCGACAACGGCGTCGCATACTGGCCGTAGGTTCGCAGCGTTCCACGCTCGATGAGGCGAAGATATTCAGGCGTCCCCGCGCGGATGTATTGAAAGCCGAAGAGGTCGGCCACGGTGAGTTGCGCGCCGCCATACTCCACCGGCACATGAAACATGCCGAAAATCGGCCAATTGGTCGGATAGAAAAGCAGGGCGAAGGCCATGCCGCCAAAGATGCTCGTGACAGTCAGACTGTTGCTCAACATCAGAATCGCGTCGAGGACGAGCGCGCTCGGCAACATCGTGGCTGGCAAGACTTCGTTTATCGGGAAAAAGTTCCACATGTGATAGGCGAAGAAGCGCGTGATCCATGTGCCGATCAGCAAGCATGAAATGCAAAGCGTCGCGCCAAGCGGCAACTTGAAGTTTGGCCAAAGCACGGCCTGTACCGCCGCGGGGAAGGTAATCATCATCAGGGGAGTGATAAGCGGCCACCATTGCCGATCCTTCCAGTCCTGCCAGAAGTCCCAGTCGCCGACAGTCAGAGCAACGTGCAAGTGGAAGGAGCCAATGAAAAGGAACAACGCGAGCACCAGGATCAGATAATCATAGGCGCGGCTCAGTCTCGCCTTTTCCCCTGTATATGGCCGTGCTGGAATATCCAGGGATTTGCCGGTCATGCGGTCCTCCACGAAGATTAGCTCTCTGTGCAGCTCTTTCCCGAACGGCGGCCAGAATGGCGAACGACGAGACGGCGCAACTATCGGCAAGCCTAGGGGGCGCGCGGCGCTGCGTGAAATGGCGAGTTTTGATAACCCTATGAATAAAAATCGCGATTGGCGCATTTGCCGCGCGCGGAAAGAGCATAGTGAGGAAATGCCGTGACCGAGCTGCATAATTTCGACATCAACCTGCTCGTGGCGTTCGACCTCCTCATGGAAGAAAAGAACGTCTCGCGCGCCGCCGAACGCATGTTCGTAACGCAGTCGGCGATGAGTCATACCTTGCAGCGGCTCAGACAACAGTTGGACGATCCGTTACTCGTCAAGACGCCGGCAGGCATGAAGCCGACCGATCGCGCGCTGTCTCTGGTCGACCCGGTGAAGGCCGTCCTGCGCGACATCAAGCGCCTGATCCGTGCGCCGGAAGAATTCGATCCTGCACAAAGCAGGCGGCGGTTTGTGATCGCCGCAACCGATTACATGGACCTGCTGGTGCTTCCTCCGCTCGTCGAGCGCATTACGTTGGTCGCTCCGGGCATCGACATCCATGTCAAGAGAACCGAGTCGCCGTTTCCCGAAGAGGACCTTGAGCACAATGATCTCGATGTCGTGCTGGGCTTCGATGCGATACTGAAGCCGCCTGCCTATTTGAGCAGAACGAAACTTTTTGAAGACCGGATGGCCTGCGTCGTCGGCAGGCAGCATATGATCGGTAAAAGCGGTCGGCTAACGCTTGAGGAATATGTCTCGCGCAAGCACATGCTGATCTCCCGCACCGGCACACGCGCCGGATTGATCGACGAGTGGCTCGCCGAAAGAGGGCTGGCGCGCCGCATCGCGTTGATCGTGCCTCACTTCCTTTCGGCCCCCTTCATTGTGGCGAAGACGGACATGATCTTGTCTCTGCCGGAGCGGATCGCCATTGAGTTTATCGGCCTTGCCCCGCTGAAAACCGTGGCCATCCCGATCGAATTGCCGGCCTATGACCTCGTCATGGTCTGGCACCCGCTCCATGATCCCGACCCCGCCCATCGCTGGTTGCGTGATCAAATCGTCGAAGTTTGCCGGAACCTGCGTGTTTAGCTATCCGAGCTTGACGACAACTTTGCCTTTTGCCCGTGCTGCTTCGACGTCGGCCATAGCCTCATCTGCCCGCGAGGCCGGGGGCCGTCGCTTTCACCTCGATGAGGAAATACGGCGGCTTCGACAATGACTCGCCGCCATTTAGAACAGCGGATTTGTGCAAGCGATTGACGACGGCGTAGAGTTTGCCGCCCGGCCCAAAACTGAGCGAGTCGACCCAGGACAACTCTTCGTTTTGTGCGAGCCGTTGGTAAGTGCGATCCCCGTTGATGACCCCGATCGCATTTTCTGCAAGATCGCCGAGGTAGATGTTATCGTCCCTGTCGATGCTGATGCCGTCGCAAATGGGCTTAGCGCTATAGCGCTCGACCCGCGCGCCAAGCTGCTTTTCGTCGAGAGCTTCATCGGCCAAATCAGCGGCCTTTATGCGGTAAAGGCTCGTTCCGTGCATAGGACCAAAATACACCCATTCATTCTGCAGAT
>JALHNR010000250.1 GCA_022843525.1 Methylocystis sp.
CGCGATGGCCTCGACATTGGCCATGCCAAGCGCGGTTTCGATGAGGATCTCGATGCCGATCCTCTTGGTGCGCTTCTTGTACTGCTCGATCTGCGTGATCATCATGTCGATCGCGTAGACGTCGGCCGGAACCCCGACTTTTGGGATCAGCACGATGTCGAGGCGCGGGCAGTTCTCGAGAACGTCGACGACGTCGCGATAGCAGTACTGCGTGTCGAGACCGTTGATGCGCAGCGTCATCACCTTCTTGCCCCAGTCGATGTCGTTGAGGCCCTGGATGATGTTCTTGCGCGCCTGTTCCTTATCGTCGGGCGCGACGGCGTCTTCGAGATCCAAGAAGATCTGATCAGCCTTTGACTGCGCGGCCTTTTCAAACATTCCCGGCGCGGAGCCCGGCACGGCGAGTTCCGAGCGATGCAGACGCGGCGTGGCCTGCTCGATTAAAGTGAAGCTCATATTTTTACCCCTTCCTGTTGAATTAGCCTGTGGCCCCGAGGCCGGCGGCGACGCAGCTGATCGAGAGCAGCAGAGGCACTTTGACGGCCTCTTTCTCCGCTTCGTCCTGAGCCTCGCGGAACCGGCGAAGCAGCGCCACCTGCTCGCGATTAACCTCGTTGATGGTCTGCAGGCGATGCGAAAGCCTCGCCTGATATTCCTTGAAACGGTCCGCCAGTTCGACGCCGCCGGTGACGCGCAAGGCCATCTCGCGCGTCAGTGCAAATTCCTCTTCGATCGCCTTGAAGATTTTGGTTCGAACGGCTTCGTCGGCGACAAGCCCGGCGTATTGCTTGGCGATCGAGAGATCGACGAGCGCGAGCGTCTTCTCGACTTCATCGATGATGAGTCGGAAAACCCGCGAATCTTCGAACATGCGGCGCAACAGCTCGAAGCCGCGGTCGCCGCGCACGTCGATGAAGTTCTTCAACCCCGAGCCGACGCCGTACCAACCGGTGATCGAATGGCGGTTCTGCGCCCAGGCGAAGACCCAGGGAATCGCGCGCAAATCCGCGAGGCTTTTGGCGCCGAAGCGCCGCGCCGGCCGCGACCCGATGTTGAGCAGCGAAATCTCCTCAAGCGGGCTGGCAGCCTGAAAGTAAGCGACAAGGTCCGGATCGCCGATAAATTTCGCATAGGCCGCGAAGGAGGCGCCGGAAATCTCCTCGAGCGCCTCGTCGAACTCCGCATGCGGGGCCAGCGCTTCCTCGCGCTCCGACTTCAGCGCATGCTGAAACACGGAGGACGCCAAAAGCTCCATCTGATAGGCCGCGGTCCCGCGATTGGCGTATTTGAACGAGACGACTTCGCCCTGTTCGGTGACGCGAAAACGGCCGCGGATAGAGCCCGCCGGCTGCGCCGCGATGGCATGGCCGGTCGGCGCCCCGCCGCGCGACACCGAGCCGCCGCGCCCATGGAAGAAGGCGATGGCGACGCCCTGCTCGCGTCCGACCTGACTGAGGCGGGCCTGCGCCTTGAACAGCTCCCAATTGGACGACAGAAAGCCGCCGTCCTTGTTTGAGTCGGAATAGCCGATCATCACCTCTTGCAGATTGCCTTGCCAGCGCGTCGAGCGGCGCACCACCGGAACCTGCAAGAGATCGCGCATGATCGCCGGCGCGGCGCGCAGATCGCCGATCGTCTCGAAGAGCGGCACGATCGGCAGCGTAAGGATCTCAACGCCCGGTTCGTCGAGAAAAAGCCCCGCCTCCTTGGCGAGCAGATACACGCCGAGGACGTCGACCGCCGAACGCGTCATCGACAAAATAAATCCGCCGAAGGCTTCCCGGTCGAGTTGCGTCCGCATCTCGGCGACGACCTCGAACATTTCGATGACATCGCGCGTATCGGCGGAAAGCGTATCGCGGGGGACAGGGGTCGTCCGCGGCTTTGCAAGCTCGGCGATCAGCCATTCGCGCCATTCGGGAGCATCGAGGTCGGGCGCCGCCTCGCCGCCGGTCTTCACGCGCCACAGCTCCTCGAGCGCCTGCGTCGTCCGGGTCGTGTTCTGGCGAATGTCGAGGCGCACCGTGCTGAAGCGGAAAGTTTCCACCGCGCGGCGCAGCGGACGCACGAGATCCGTCGCGAGCGCGTCGCTCTTAGCTTCATTGAGCGCCTTTTCGAGCGCCAGCAGGTCGGCGATGAGTTCGTCGGCGCTCGCATAGCGCGGACCTGTCGCCGGTTCGGCGTTCACCGCGCGCAACGTCTGATCGAGCTTGCGCAGAATCGTCATCACGAACTGCCGGTAAGGCTCATTTTGATTGCGCGCTTCGATCGCTGCGCCGTCCGGCAGCGCGGCGAGGCGTTCAGCCAACTCCTCGCGGAAAGACTGAGGAATATCGGCGGCGCGCTGGCTGATCGACAGCATGCGCGCGAGATCGACGAAGCGGGTACGGTAATAATTCAAGCTCGCCGCAGCGTTTTCACGCATGGTGCGGCGGGTGACGTCATTCGTCACGAACGGATTGCCGTCGCGGTCGCCGCCGATCCAGGACCCGAACTGGAAGAAAGGCGCGACCTCGAATGTTTCATTGGGATAGTGGCGTCGCAGCGCGCGTTCGCAGGATGACAGAAGCTCCGGCGCAAGATCGAAAATGCTCTCGTGAAAGAAGTGCTGGCCCCAGGCGACTTCTTGATCGACCGTGGGCTTTTCGAGATGCAGTTCGCCAGTGAGCCACAGAAGTTCGATCTGATCATAGATCGACTTCACCAGCGCTTCACGCTCCCGGTCCGTCCAGCGGGTCGATTCAAGTTCGCGCATCAGCAGATAGATGCGGCGATACTTTTCGAGAATCGAGACGCGCTTCGCCTCGGTCGGATGGGCGGTGATCACGGGACGAATGCGCAGCGACTGCAACTGCGCGCGTATTTCGTCGGGGGCGACGCCTGAGGCCGCGGCGCTCGACAAGACGTAATCGAACGTGCCGAGCAGCTTGTCGTGGCCCTTTTCGCGCTCGATCCGGCGGCGCCGGCGCATGGCGTAGGCCTGTTCCGCGATGGAGACGAGCTGAAACAGGATGCCCTGCGCCTGAAGCGCGCGCGCCATCTGACGCGGCTCCAGACCGGCGCCCGCCTTTGAGTCGCGCACGACGGCCTCGATCTCCGGCGTGTGACGGCGAATCACGGTGAGCAATTGCTCGCGCAGGAAGTCGGACGCTTCGGTGACCGAGCGAGTCGCGTAAGCAGACGGCAGGCCGGTCGAAGACAGGCTCTTCAATGTCTGGGTCTCGGCGGTCATCAAAACTCCTTAGGCGCTCACGACGCCGCGCAGGATGAACGGCTTCGGAAAATGCGGCAGGACGGCGGCGCGCCACGGCGCCGACGCCGATGCTGCATTCCTCAAGCGCTCTGCAATACTTTGGCGACAGTCGATCCGAATTCCGCCGGGCTCGGCGCGACCGTGAGCCCGTAAGACTTCATGATCTCGGTTTTTTCCGCAGCGCTGTCGCCCGTCGCCGAAATGATCGCCCCGGCGTGGCCCATGCGGCGGCCCTTGGGCGCCGTGAGGCCAGCGACGAAGCCGATCACCGGCTTGGAGAAGTTCTCCTTGATCCAGGCGGAGGCTTCGGCCTCCTGCGGACCGCCGATTTCGCCGATGATGAGCACGGCCTGGGTCTCGGGATCTTTGTCGAACAGCACCAGATGGTCGAGGAACGACGAACCGTTGATCGGATCGCCGCCGATGCCGACCGAGGTCGATATGCCGAGGCCGAGCGCCTTCAACTGCGACGCGGCTTCATAGCCAAGCGTGCCGGAGCGCGAGATCAGCCCCACCGGACCCTGCTTGTAAATGTGGCCAGGCATGATGCCGAGCATCGCCTTGCCCGGCGAAATGATGCCGGCGCAGTTCGGGCCGACGAGCATCGGCCGGCGATCTTTGGGAAAGCGCAGGAAATAGCGCTTCACGCGCATCATGTCCTGCGCCGGAATGCCGTCGGTGATCGAGCAGATCAGGCGGACGCCGGCGTCGGCGGCCTCCATGATCGCGTCGGCGCAAAAAGCCGGCGCGACGAAGGTGATCGACGCCTGCGCGCCGGTTTCGCGCACCGCGTCGCGGACGGTGTTGAACACCGGCACGCCGTGGTGGGTCTTGCCGCCCTTTCCGGGCGTGACGCCGGCGACGACATTGCTGCCGTAGTCGATCATCTCCTTGGTGTGGAAACTGCCCTTGTCGCCGGTGATGCCCTGGACCAGGATCGGCGTCTTTTCGTCAATGAGAATGCTCATGTGTCGTTCTCCGGCGCTTACTTGGCGCCCTGATAGGCGGCGACAGCCTTCTCGGCGGCCTCGGCCAACGTGTCGGCCTGGATGATCGGAATACCGCTTTCGGCGATGATCTTCTTGCCCGCTTCGACATTGGTGCCGGCGAGGCGCACCACGAGCGGAACGCCCTCGATCTTCTCGGCGCGCACCGCGTCAACGACGCCCTGCGCGACCCAGTCGCAGCGATTGATGCCGGCGAAAATGTTGACGAGCACGGCTTTCACGCGTCGATCCGACAGAACGAGTCGGAACGCCGTCGCGACGCGCTCCGGCGAAGCGCCGCCGCCGACGTCGAGGAAGTTCGCTGGATTGCCGCCGGCGTGCTTGATCATGTCCATCGTCGCCATGGCGAGTCCGGCGCCATTGACGATGCAGCCGATCTCGCCGTCGAGGCCGATGTAATTCAGGCTGTGCTCCGACGCCTGCGCCTCGCGCGGATCGCTCTGCGAGGGATCGTTCATGTCGACGATATTGTGACGGCGGAACAGCGCATTGTCGTCGAAGGACATTTTCGCGTCGAGCGCCAGCACCTTGTCGTCCTTGGTGACGACGAGCGGATTGATCTCGAGCATGGTCGCGTCATTGTCGCGGAAGGCGCGATAGGCGCCCATGATCGTCTTCACCGCGCGCGAGACCTGCTTGAGATTGAGGCCGAGCTGAAAGGCGAGTTCGCGCGCCTGAAATTGCTGCAGGCCGACGGCGGGCTCGACGATGACCTGAAGCAGTTCGTCAGGGGTGTTCTTAGCGATCTCTTCGATATCCATGCCGCCGTGCTTCGAAGCGATGACGCGCACGCGCTCCAATTTGCGGTCGAGAACATAGCCGAGATAAATCTCGCGCTCGAAAGGATCGGCGACTTCGACATAGACGCGCTGCACCGGCTTGCCTTCCGGCCCGGTCTGCGACGTGACGAGCCGTTTGCCGAGCAGATCGCGCGCCGCCTGCTGCACTTCATGATAGGTGCGGCAGAGCTTGACGCCGCCCGCCTTGCCGCGCGCGCCGGCGTGAATTTGCGCCTTGACGACCCAATGCGAGCCGCCAAGCTCCGTCGCGGCATAGACCGCCTGGTCCGGGCTGAAAGCGACGGTGCCGGGCGGAACTTCGACGCCGTGGCTCGCCAGTATTTCCTTGGCCTGATACTCGTGGACGTCCATTTCAGTCCTCTCCTCGCAATGCGGCGCGGCTTCCTCAGCCGCCTATTTTGGCTTTGACCGTCTCATAGACCGCTTCCGTTTCGGCCGCGGCCTTGGCGAGAAGCGCATTGACTTCGGCAAGCTGCTGCTCGGCGAAGTCGCGATCCTTGATCGCCTTGGCGTTGATGAAGACATTGAGCGCGCAGCTGCGCAGTCCGGCATTGGCGGCGAGCACCGCGACTCCGGCGTCGCTGATGACGTTGAGGTTGCCCTTGTCGGCGGCCTCTTTCGACAGGCTGATGACGTCATAGCAGATTTTGCATGTCTTCAGCGGCGCCAGCGTCGCTTCCTTCAGCGCCGACTGGATCGTCTCCGAGCGCTTCGCCTTCTCTTCATCGGTGCCGCGCGGCAGGCCATAGGCGCCCATCAGCGTGTTGAAGGCGACGACGTCTTCATCGACGCCCGCGGTCAGTTCGGCGCGCAGCTTTTCAGCCTTGGCGAGAGTGAGCTGCAGATCGGCTGAAACGGCTTCGTAATTCTTTTTGCCGATGGTGAGATTGCACACCATCGAAACGAGCGCGGCGCCCATGGCGCCCGAAAGCGCCGCCGCGCCGCCGCCGCCGGGAGTCGGCGCATCGCTGGCGAGTTCGTCGAGGAATTTTCCAATCGTATCGGTCTTGGCGCTCATATCTTTCCTCGGTCAGGCGAGTTCTTTGGCTTGCGCATAAATGTTTTCGCAGTCGAACACTTGGTCGGCGGCGTCAAACAGCTTGCCGACGCATTCGCGATGCAATTTGAGCTTGAGCCCGCCCAGTCCCAGCGCGCCAATGACGATCTTGCCGTGGCGTTCCTTGGCCTTGTCGGTCGCCTCGACGCCGCCGACGCCGAGCGGCGGCTGCGCGTTGCAGTCAGCGATAAGTTCGATCGTCGGATCGTTCTGCCAATCCTGCTCGTCGAGCAGCGGGACGCCGATGGCGCCTGCCGCGAAGACGATCTGAGCGCCCTTGACGGCCTGGGCGCGCGCCGCGTTATCCGACGCTTCGATCGCCGAGGGCGTGAAGCCGAAGCGCTCCTGAATGGCTTTTGCGGCCGCCTCGGCGCGCGCCTTCTGACGCGAGGTGATGGCGACTTCGGCGCCTTCGATGTTGAGCATCGCGGCGGCGCGCATGCCGACAGGACCGGTGCCGGCGAGCACGACGGCCTTCTTGCCCTTGAGCGAACTTGCCTTGGCGAGCAGCGCCACGCCGGCGGCGGCGGTCGTGTTCGATCCATTCGAATCGAGCATCGCCGAGACGCGGAAATTGGAGAAGAAGCGCTTCTTCACCGCTTTGAACACGGCTTCGCCGGCCGTCATATTGCCGCCGCCGACGAAGATAGCCGTAT
>JALHNR010000251.1 GCA_022843525.1 Methylocystis sp.
TGCCGTGCGCCCGGCGCTCCGCCATCGAGCGGCGCCAGCGCGAGAAACGCTCCCGCTGCTCCGATGGCGAAGGACCATGTCGCGTCGATCCAGCCGGACTGGCCGGTCCTGCGCTGCAGGAGCCATGCAAAAGCCATGACCGCAGAGAGGCCGCTCGCCGTCGCGAGCAGAAGAAGTCCAAGACTCATATGTCCCGGAACTTCTGATAGAGACGTCCGAACCAGCTGCTCGGACGCGTGCGTCCTTCCATGGCGATCAGACAGAGACACGGATCGCTCGCGTCAATCACGATGTCGTGCTCGACCTCTTCGTCGACCTGCGCCACATCGCCCGGCCCGAAATGCGCGTCGCGATCACGAAACCCGCCGCGCAGCACACAGGTCGCCTCGTCGCCCACATGTCCGTGCCGGGGAACGGTCATGCCCGGAGCGATCTCGAGCAGAAAGGCGCGCGACGCGCCATGTTCCGGCAGGGCGATGCTTGCGGACCGGACGCCAGGCGCAATCCAACGCCAACGGTGGATGTCGACACTGGCGAGGGGGGCCGGCAAAGCAAATCCCTCTGGCAATTTGGGATGCGCCGCCTTGCGCTTGGGACGGTCGACGGCCGCCTCCCCATCCGTGTCGAGTGCGCACAGGGCGCGGTTCCACGCGGCGGGGTCAACATCCGCTGGCGCGAGTTCCTCGAGCAGTGCGCCGCCAAGCGCCTCAAAGTGTGCGTGCAGCCGCCGTGAGGCCGGCGACATTGCGAGATGCGTCTCGATGAGCAGCGAAAACGCCGGATCGAGCGCGCCCGTCGCATGGCGCAGGATAAGATCCTCGGGCGCATGGCCGGGATTTGTCATGATCCAAGATCCTCGAGTTCCGCACGCAGGCGCTGAACCGCCAGCCGCACGCGCGATTTCACCGTGCCGAGCGGCACGCCGAGCATCCGCGCGATTTCCGAGTGAGGGTGTTCCTCGAAATAGAAAAGGCCGATGATGTGCGCCTGCTCGGCCGGGAGTGCGGCCAGCGCCGCGTGCAGGCGGGAGCGCCGCTCATTCATGATGGCGATCGCTTCGCCGGTCGGCGGCGCATCCGGCTCCTCACTTGGATCGCGTTCGAACCCATCGATGTTGCGCTCGCCGCGCAGTCGATCGATGCGCAGATTTCGCGCAATGACAAAAATCCAGGTCGACGCCGCCGCCGTGCGCGGATCGAAGCTATCGGCCTTGCGCCAGACGCGCAGCAGCGCTTCCTGCGCGAACTCTTCCGCGCCGGCGGGCGACGCGCCAACGCGCAGCATATAGGCCTTCACGCGCGGGAAATAGTAAGCGAACAGGGCCGCGAAGGCCCCGCGGTCCTGCGTTTCGGCAATTCGCCTGATGAGGCTTGCCGCTTCCGCCGAAGACAATGCGGCGGGCGCCGTTCGCAGGGTCATCGTCGACGCTTCCCGAAGACGCGATTCCGCGACGGCGCGCTGGTCGGGGATCTCGACAGTCTGTGTAGCGACAGCGCCAATCATGCTCCCTTCTACGCGCGGCCTGCGAGTTTGGATCACCGGGCTACGCGGTTCGTCGGGCGGCGCCCGAAACGGAGTCCCGAACGGCCCGAGTGATCCATTGGCCAAGCCTGAGCGTATAACGCTGCAGACCGTAAAGGACAGGATTGTGACGGAGCAAGAAAGAGAGAAGTTGCACGAGAGGCGGCGGGTGGCGCCTAGCGGCCTGAATAAACGCCTGAAAATTGCTGTGCTCGGGGCCGGCGTCACGGGTCTTTCAGCGTCGTGGCTTTTGTCTCATGCGCATGAGGTCACGATTTTCGAGCAGGGCGACTATGCCGGCGGGCATAGCAACACCGTCGAGGTCGAGGGGCCGTTGGGCCCGATCGCGGTCGACACCGGGTTCATCGTCTATAATGAGCCGGCCTATCCAAATCTGACGAAGCTTTTCGAGCATCTCGGCGTCCGCACGAAGCCGAGCGAGATGACTTTCGCGGTGTCGATCGCGGACGGGGGGCTCGAATATGCGGGCAACGACCTCTTCACACTCTTTGCGCAGAAGAAAAACATCGTCAGCCCGCGCTTCTGGTCGATGCTCCTCGACATTCGTCGGTTTTATGCTGAGGCGCCCAGTCAAATCGCGCAGATGGAGGGCATGACGCTCGGCGATTATCTCGACATGCACCGCTACGGCGCGCCTTTCCGTGAGGATCATCTTTATCCGATGGCGGCGGCGATCTGGTCGCTTCCCGCGCGCGATGTCGCCGCATATCCGGCGTGGGCGTTCACGCGCTTTTGCGAAAATCACGGGCTGCTGAAGATTACCGGCCGGCCGGTGTGGCGTACGGTCGAAGGCGGTAGCCGCGAATATGTGAAAAAGCTGACTGCGCCGGTCGGCGAGCGTGTGCTGTTGAACGCTTCGGTGCGGCGGGTTACCCGCGCCGACGATGGCGTTGTCGTCGAATGGTCCGGCGGCGCGCAGCGTTTCGATCATGTGGTGATCGCCGCGCATGCGGATCAGGCGTTGCGCATGCTCGGCGATCCGTCCGCGGAGGAAACGCGGCTGCTCTCGCGCTTTCGTTACAGTTCCAACGAAACTATCCTTCACGGCGACGCGGCGCTGATGCCGAGACTGCGTTCAATCTGGTCGAGCTGGAACTATCTCGCATCCGGTCCGGACTCTCCGCTCTGCGTCACCTACTGGATGAACCGGCTTCAGGACCTCTCGCCGTCGACGCCGCTCTTCGTGACGCTGAACGCCATTACGCCGCCGCGCGACGACCTTGTCTCCCGCCGCTTCGTGTATGAGCATCCGATATTCGATCTCGCCGCCATCGACGCCCAGCGCGAACTCTGGTCGCTTCAGGGCGTGCGCCGCACTTGGTTCTGCGGCTCCTATTTCGGGTCGGGGTTTCATGAAGACGGGCTGCAGTCCGGCCTTGCCGTTGCGGAACAGCTTGGCGGCGTGCGGCGGCCCTGGACTGTCGAAAACGAATCCGGCCGCATCCATGTCGGCCCGGCGCCGCGGGCATAGGAGCGGACGATGGCGGTGAACAGCGCGCTCTATGTCGGTTCGGTGGCGCATCGCCGTCTGCGGCCGAAAGCGCACCGGCTACGCTATCGCGTCTTCGCGCTGCTGCTCGATCTCGACGAGTTGCCGGCGCTCGACAAACAGCTCCGGCTGTTCTCGCTCGCGCGCTTCAATCTCTTCGGATTTCGCGCGCAGGATCACCTTTTCGCCCGCACTGGCGATCTGCGCAGCGAAGTCGAGTCGATCTTGCGCGACGCCGGTCTCGAGGCGCGGGGCGGCGCGATCCGCCTCTTGACCATGCCGCGCATTCTCGGTTTCGCCTTCAATCCGCTGAGCATCTTCTTCTGCTATCGCGTCGATGGCGCGGTTCAGGCGATCCTCTACGAGGTCAACAACACATTCGGGCAGCGTCACGCTTATCTCTTTCCGGTCGACGCGGACGGCAAAGCGCTTCGTCACGACTGTTCGAAGCAGTTCTATGTTTCGCCCTTCGTGGCGATGGACATGGCGTACCGTTTCCGGATCAAGCCGCCGGACGACGCCTACACGATCGCGATATCGGTTGCGGACGACGCCGGCGACATGCTGATCGCCACGCAGCGCCTCGCGCGCCAGACGCTCGACGATCGCGCCTTGCTGCGCGTCTTTCTCTCGCATCCGCTGCTGACGCTGAAAGTGATCGCCGGCATTCACTACGAAGCGTTGCTGATCTGGCTCAAGGGCGTCGGGCTGCATGTCCGGCCGCCGCCGCCCGATTCCGCCGTAACCGTCGTCATCAAGCAAAACAGCGAAAAGGAAAGCCTTTCATGTCAGATCTGACGTCCCCCGGCACACAGGGTCTTTCGGTGTCGGGGCGCTTTGCCGGGAGCGGCATGGGGCTTTCGGCGCGTGTCCTGCGCAAGGTGATGGCGGCGATGGAGAAGGGCCGTCTGATCTTCGTGCTCCCGGACGGGACGCGCATCGACTGTCACGGTCCAAAGCCTGGGCCGGAAGCGACAATCGTTGTTCACAAAATGTCGGCGCTACGGCGGCTACTGTTCTCCGGCGACGTCGCCTTCGCGGAGGCTTTCCTTCGCGGAGAGTGGAGCAGCCCCAATCTTGTTTCCGCAATCGAGGTTGCGGCGGTCAATGGCGACGCCTTCATGCGCGCGGTGCAGGGCTTCGCGCCGGCCCGTTTCGCAAACTGGCTGATGCATCGCCTGCGCGCCAATTCCCGCGCCGGCAGCCGGCGCAACATCGCCGCGCATTACGATCTGGGCAATGAATTCTATCGCCTGTGGCTCGATCCGCAGATGTTCTATTCGTCCGGCATCTATCCAACGGGAGAAGAGACACTTCAACAGGCGCAGCGCAACAAGATTGATCGCGTGCTCGATCTGCTCGACGCGCGTAATGGCGAAACGGTCCTAGAGATCGGCTGCGGCTGGGGCGGTCTCGCCGCCGAGATGGCGCAGACGGGCGCGGGCGCCATCACTGGACTGACGCTGTCGAAGGAACAGCTCGCCAACGCGCAGGACGTGATTGCGAGGCGCGGCCTTCAGTCAAGGGTCGATCTTCGTCTGCAGGATTATCGCGACGTCCTTGGAGTCTTCGACCGCATCGTCTCGATTGAGATGATCGAGTCGGTCGGCCGCGACTATTGGCCCGTCTATTTCTCGACGCTGCGTGATCGACTCGCGCCGGGCGGCTATATCGTGTTGCAGGCGATCACCATAGAAGACTGCCGCTTCGAGGAATACATGAACACGCCGGATTTCATCCAGCGCTACATTTTTCCGGGCGGCGCGCTTCCCTGTCCGCGCGCCCTGCAGGAGGAAGCGGATCGCGCGGGTTTGCGCCTCGAAACGATCGAGACGTTCGGCGACGGCTATGCGCGAACTGTCGCCGACTGGCGTCGTCGCTTCCATGCGAACTGGAACGAGATCGAAGCGCTCGGTTTCGATCCGTCCTTCCGGCGGCTGTGGGACTACTACCTCTGCTATTGCGAAGGCGGCTTCCGCGCCGGCGCGATCGATGTAGGGCTTTATCGGCTCACCCATGCATGACGAAAGGAGGCAATGATGCGCAATAGGCTACTTGCCCGTTTCTTTTCTATCCTCTTCGGGACAATCCTGATCCCAGGATTCGCTAGCGCCGAGAATAACGGCATTCTCGGCAGTTGGGCGCGTGGCGACGGCAATGCCCGTGTGCGCATCGAGCCCTGCGGCGGCGCGCTTTGCGCGATCAACACCTGGATTCGCGATCCATCGAGCGACGAACATGTCGGCGATCGGCTGGTGATGAAAGTTTCGGGCGGCGATTCCTCCATGTCCGGCACTGCCTATGACCCGCAGCGTAAGCTCAATTACCGCCTCGAGATCAATTACGGCTCGCAGTCGATGCAGACTCGCGGATGCGTGCTCGCGGGGATCATCTGCAAATCGATCAGTTGGACACGCGTGTCGCGTTGACGCGTCAACGCCACCGGAGGGAGACCATGATGAAAAAGAACAGCGTCATTCGCTCTCTGCTAATCCTTTTGGCGCTCGGCGCTAGCGCGCAGGCGCTCGCGCAGGACCGCCCGGTAAGACCGATAGACCCGGCGCGCTTCTATCGGGGAACCTGGCTCGAAGTCGCGCGCCGCCCCATGTGGCTCACCGACGGCTGTGTAAGAGGAACGACGAGCTATGCACGCGGCGCGCAGCCCAATCAGGTCCATGTGCGCGACGCCTGTCGCAAGGGTGCCGAAGAGACTGTTCTGAGTGGCGACGCCGAGATCCTCGATCCGGGCGTCAATTCCAGGCTGATGGTTCGCTACAATCCGCTGCTGTCGGTCGAATACAACATCGTCGATCACGCGCGCGACTACAGTTGGTTCATCGAGACCAGCCCGACGCTGGACAATGTGTTCATTTTCACGCGCAGATTGCCATCGAAGAAACAGTTGTCAGCGCTGGTGAACCGCACCCGGGCGCTTGGTCATGATACATCGGCGCTGGAATTTCCATGGAGTAAATAGTCCCTTGGCGACGCGCCGCTCATCGTCGATTTGTCGGAGTTTATCTTCCCAAAGCGTAACGTCTGCCAGTGCCCCTGTCGACCTTGCGCGGCATTAGCGCGCCCTCGCGATCGGGACGACGCTTCCGCCCTTCTCGGCGGCCGCGCGCAATATGCGGCCCAGTCGCGCATGAGGCGCGCGCTTCTCGAATAGCTCGCCGCGCCGGTAAGCCGCCTCCACCTTATCGCTGACGACATGCGCCAGCGGGCTTCGCTCACGATGTTTGGATGGTTTGTGGCTTCGCTAGCCCAATCCTTGAACGCCGATCGGAATCCGTGAACGGTCAGGCCAGGACGCAATCCGCGCAGCAATTCCAGCATCGCCATTGGAAAGGCCCGCGCCCTTCCTTGGCCCCGGAAACACGTGAGTCTCGCCCTTTAGGCGCGGCAACGCTGTGAGAACTTCGACGGCTCGGTCAGATAGCGGAATGCGATGCTCTCGGCCTCCTTTCATGCGATCGGCGGGGACCGTCCACGCCTTCGCCTTTAGATCGATTTCGGGCCAGCGGGCACCAATGACATCGCCCGTCCGGGCCGCCGTTAAAATGCAAAATTCAAGCGCACGCGCCGAGAGGCTGTCACGCTCGCGCAGCTCACCCATGAACGCGGGGATATCCCGCCAAGGCAGCGCCGGATGATGCCGCACGCGCTTTG
>JALHNR010000252.1 GCA_022843525.1 Methylocystis sp.
GTCGCCGCGCTGGTGGCGCGCCGAAGACAGCGGCTTTGTCGTGCCCGTCATGATCCTCAATGGCAGGCGCATCGAGCAGCGCACCGAAATCGGCCAGGAGGGAGGCGCTGAGTGGCTCGCTCAGCATCTGCGGCTAAGCGGTTTTGATCCCATCATCATCGACGGTCACGATCCGCTTGCCTACGCCTCTGCCATCATCGAAGCCGAATCTGCGCTCATGCATTTCACGTCCATGTCGGAGCGGACCTATCCAGCGCGGCTTCCCTATGTGATCGCGCGCTGCATCAAGGGCTATGGCTTTCCGGGGGCGGGCACAAATCGCGCGCACAATCTGCCGCTTGCCGGAAATCCTCGCGCCGACGCCGAGGCGCGGCGGCAATTTAATGAGGGCGCGCGCGCTCTCTTTGTGCCGAAAGCTGAACTCGATGCGGCGGCGCAGGCGTTTGCTGTCCACGATGCGCAAGAGCGGCCGCGCGAAAGCCGCCATCCGATGACAGCGAGGTCTATCCCATCGCCGGTTTTGCCTGAGCCGGCTTGGGCGCCCGAGGGGGGCGCAAGTTGCGCCATGGAGGCGCTCGACGCACTTTTCGTTGAGATCGTCAAAGCTAATCCGGATCTACGCGTGCGTGTCGGCAATCCTGACGAGTTGAAAAGCAATCACATGGGCGCAACGCTCGATTTGTTACGCCACCGCGTGAATGCGCCCGAGCCGGGCGCACCGGAAGCGGTGGACGGCGCCGTCATTACCGCGCTCAATGAGGAAGCGGTCATTGGCGCGGCGCTCGGCAATAAAGGCGGGCTCAATCTCGCCGTGAGCTACGAAGCCTTCGCCATGAAAATGCTGGGGGCGCTGCGCCAAGACATCATCTTTGCCCGCCGTCAACGTGAGATCGGCGCGCCGCCGCGCTGGCTGTCGGTGGCGCTTATCGCCACGTCGCATACCTGGGAGAACGCCAAGAACGAACAATCGCACCAGGATCCGACCTTGCCCGAGGCGCTTCTGGGCGAAATGGCGGATACCGCGCGCGTGCTGTTTCCGATCGACGCCAATTCCGCGGCGGCCTCGCTTCGAAGCGTCTACGCCTCGCATGGTCAAATCGCGTGCCTCGTGACGCCCAAGCGCGCTGTGGCTCGCTTGCTCAGCGGGGCGCGCGCCCAACAAGCCGTTGCGGATGGCGCAGCACTTCTCCTCGGCGACCCTAGAGAGGCTGACCTCCAATTCGTCGCGATTGGCGCCTATCAAACTGCGGAAGCCCTACGTGCGAGCGAACGCTTGATGGCGCGTGGCCGTTCGGCATGCGTCACCGCGCTTTTGGAGCCTGGCCGCTTCCGCGCCGGGCGCGACGAGATCGAAACGGCCTATGCCGCGAGCGAGGCGCAGCGCAGACATTTCTTCCCGGAGGGGACGCCGCGCGTTTTTCTCACCCATACTCGCCCAGAGCCTCTGCTTGGGGCCTTGCGCCGGCTCGACGCCGGACCTTCACGCACCAGCGCGCTTGGCTTCATCAATCGGGGCGGCACGCTCGACGTATTCGGCATGCTGTTCGCCAACCACTCGACCTGGGCGCATGCGCTTGAGGCCGCAGCTCGCATCCTCGGCTGTGGTCGCGAGGAGTTTTTGTCGGAGGTCGAACTGAACGCACTCGACGGACGCGGCGACCCCAATGTTCTACGCGTTGCACCTCAGTAGAAAGAAGCCAACGACATGAGTTTGACTTTAACGAGTCTCGGCGCTGCGGGAACGGTCACCGGTTCAAAGCACCTCTTGGAGGCGGCCGGCCGGCGCATTCTGGTGGATTGCGGCATGTTCCAGGGGCTTAAGGTCCTGCGCGAGCGCAATTGGGCGCCGCTCGCGATCCCGCCGGAGTCGATCGATGCGGTGGTGCTGACGCATGCGCACTTGGACCACAGCGGCTATCTCCCGAAGCTCGTGCGCGACGGCTTTAGGGGGCCCGTCTATTGCTCCTCCGCGACGGCCGATCTCTGCGACATCCTGTTGAAGGATAGCGCCAGAATAGCCGAGAACGATGCCGAATACGCCAACCGTAGAGGCCACACAAAGCATAAGCCCGCGCTTCCACTTTACACCGTGCGCGACGCTGAGGCCGCATTGAAGCAGCTGAAGCCGATCGCCTTCGAGACGGAAACAAGCGTTGAAGGCGGCGCCAAGATGCAGCTGCGCCGTGCAGGCCACATCCTCGGCGCGGCCACGGTCGAATTCAATTGGCAAGGGCGCGGAATCGTATTTTCCGGCGATTTGGGACGTTATGATGACGTGTTCATGCCTGATCCCGCGCCGGTGAACGCGGCCGATTATGTGGTCGTTGAATCGACATATGGCGATCGCATCCATCCCAAAAACGATCCGATGGAAGCCTTGGGCGCGGTCGTGGAGCGGACGGTGCGCCGCGGCGGCACCGTCGTTATTCCCGCGTTCGCCGTCGGGCGCACTCAAGTTCTCCTTTATCACCTGTGGATGCTGAAGCGCGCAGGACGCATCCAGTCCGTGCCTATCTTTCTCGACAGTCCGATGGCGATCAATGCGACCGAACTCCTATGCGGCCATTTAGACGACCATCGCTTTTCGGCCGAGACCTGCGAGCAATCCTGCGCCATCGCCACCTATGTGCGCGATGTCGAAGACTCAAAGGCCATTGTGTCAAATCCGATGCCCAAGATCGTCATTGCAGGCAGCGGCATGGCGACCGGCGGGCGCGTCTTGCACCACATCAAGGCGTTCGGGCCCGAGGCCAAGAATACGATCCTGTTTGCCGGCTATCAGGCCGTCGGCACGCGAGGCGCCCGTCTGCTTGCTGGTGAAAACGAGATCAAGATGTTTGGCCAATGGATTCCGATCCGGGCTGAAATCGCCAACCTGCCTGAACTCTCAGCCCACGCCGACGCCGGCGAGATCATCCGCTGGCTGAGCGGCTTTGAAAAGCCGCCGCGCCGCACCTTCATAGTGCACGGCGAGCCGGACGCTTCCGATGCGCTGCGCGTGCGCATCGAGCGCGAACTCGGCTGGGACGCGGCGGTTGTCGATGATCAGCGCAGGTATGAACTCGCATGAGCGCCGCGCCAACGACCAGGGAGGGCGAACACGCTTCGCATCTTGTGGCCAAGCGCCTCAAGCTTCTCTCGCAAGACGACGCGATCGTTCTGATGCGCACCGATTGTCACGTCTGCAAGTCCGAAGGGCTGTCCGCGCGCGCGCGCGTGCTCTTGACCGCTGGTGATCGGCGCGTGATCGCAACGCTCTACCAGGTCGAGAACGATTGGCTGACTGTCGATGAAGCAGGGTTGTCCGAGGCGGCGTGGAAACGCCTGGCCGTAGCCGATGGTGAACACATAGCCGTCAGTCATGCGCCGCCCCTTGACTCGCTTGCTGACGTGCGACGGCGCATGTATGGCGGCCGCCTCGATCAGCGCGCATTCCGCTCTATCATCGGCGACATCGCCGGTGGTCGCTATGTCGACATTCATCTCGCCACGTTTATCGCCGCGTGCTCGGCCTTTCCGCTCGATCTCGATGAAATCACCTCGCTCACGCGCGCCATGGTGGAAGTGGGCGAGCGTCTCTCCTGGCCTTCGGCGATGGTGGTCGACAAACATTGCGTGGGCGGCCTTCCTGGCAATCGCACCACACCAATCGTGGTCGCTATCGTCGCGAGCTTGGGGCTCCTCATGCCCAAGACCTCTTCGCGCGCGATCACCTCGCCGTCGGGCACGGCCGACACAATGGAGACCTTGGCGCCCGTCGATCTCGATATTGCCGCCATGCGCCGCGTCGTCGAGGCCGAAGGCGGCTGCATCGCCTGGGGCGGCGCCGTGCGCCTCTCGCCAGCCGATGACGTGCTCATCCGCATCGAGCGCGCGCTTGATATCGACACCGAAGGTCAGCTCATCGCCTCGGTTCTGTCCAAAAAAATCGCCGCGGGCGCCAGTCACGTCGTGCTCGATCTGCCTGTGGGGCTCACAGCGAAGATCCGCACGCGGGAGGCGGCGCGCGATCTGAGCGCGCACCTGACCGCCGTCGCCGAGGCGTTTGGTCTTAAGACACGCTTTGTATTGAGCGATGGCGCGCAGCCCGTTGGACGCGGCATCGGGCCGGCGCTCGAAGCCAAGGACGTGCTCGCCGTGCTCGTCGGCGCTGCCGATGCGCCAACAGACTTGCGCGAGCGGGCGCTCGCGATCGCGGGCGCGGTGCTTGAGCTTTCAGGAACGGCGCCTGACGGACAAGGGTATGCGTTGGCGCGCGCTGCGCTCGTCGACGGGCGCGCTTGGGCGAAGTTTCAAGCCATCTGCGAAGCGCAGGGCGGCATGCGGACGCCTCCGAGCGCGCCGCTCACGCGTCCGTGGGCGGCGGCCCGTTCGGGCATTCTCACCAACATCAACAATCGCAAGATCTCCCGCCTCGCTAAGCTCGCGGGCGCGCCCGACGATCCCGCCGCCGGAATTGTGTTGCATGTGCGGTTAGGTGATGGCGTCGTCGCCGGGGCCCCGCTTGTGACCGTGCACGCCCAAGCACCTGGGCAACTCGCCTATGCGCTCGCCTATGCGGCGGCCAACCCAGACATATTCGAAATCGAGGCTTGAACGTGACGCGCCTTTACCTCCCCATGCCCGGAAACGAGACCATCGCCCGTGCGCTTGCTCTCTCGGCCGGCGCCGAACTCGGCGCGATCGAGACGCGCCGCTTTCCCGATGGCGAAGCCTATGTCCGGCTTCTCTCGGCGGTCGAGGGCCGCGAGGTTGAGATTGTCTGCACGCTGGCGCGGCCGGACGAGCAGTTTTTGAGCCTTATCTTCGCCGCCGAAACTGCGCGCGAGATGGGCGCGGCGCGCGTCAATCTCATCGCGCCTTATTTAGCCTACATGCGCCAGGACAAGAGGTTCAAGGACGGCGAGGCGATTTCCTCGATGCATTTCGCTCGGCTTTTGTCGCGATCGTTTGACGGGCTCATCACTATCGATCCGCATCTGCATCGCCGCCGCGATTTGGGCGAAATATTCACTATCGCCACGCGCGTAGAGCATGCAGCGCCGCTCCTTGCCGACTGGATCAAGGACAATGTGAGCGACCCCCTCGTGGTGGGACCGGATGCGGAAAGCGAGCAATGGGTTGCAGCGGTCGCCGGGCGGGCAGGCGCGCCGCACATCGTCTCGAACAAAACCCGCCGCGGCGACCGCGACGTGAGCATTGACCTGCCGGATCTGTCCGCTCTACGCGCCAGGCGGGCGGTTCTTGTCGACGACATCGTCTCCTCGGGGCGCACCATGATCGAGACTGCGCGCAAGTTGAGCGCAGCTGGCATGGCCAAGCCGGTTTGTGTCGCCGTGCATGCGCTTTTTGCCGATCAATCCTACGCCGAGCTCTTGAGCCTGTGCGAGCGCGTCGTTTCGACAGACACCGTGCCGCATGCTTCGAACGCCATTAGCGTAGCGGCGCTGCTGGCGCCGGCGTGACCGGCGTCTCACAGTTTACTTGGACGCAACGTCTCGAACTCACACGGGCAACGCGGCGGCTAGCGCCGCGCCAATTGCCGCCACGATGAGGACGCCACTCAGAATGAGGAGGAAACCGTCGCGCGCAAAAAGCCCAAGACCCAACACGGTGATGGCAAGCCCGGGGATCAGCGGCGCCAAAGGAATTAAGCTCAACGGAAAGGTCGCGATCGCCGCGAGCGCGCACAAGAGCCCCGCTGCGTTCGCAAACGGCGTCTCGGACAGAAAGACAAGACGGGGCTGAAGCACACGGTCGAGCCGACGCGCCCACTTGCGCAAGCCGTCACTGGTCGCCGCTTTAATGGACGATCGAGCGATGCGCAGGCGCAAGAGCATGCCTGGCAGCCAAAGATGCGATGACCCGAAGGCCAGTTGTAGAGACACCGCCAGCGTCACCAGCGCCGCAGCGGAAGTCATGCCTGGCAATATGGTGGCCGGAGAGACGGAAAATAGTCCGAGCACCAGGAGCAATGGGCCATAGGAGCGCCGGCCGATCACCGCCATTATGTCGGCAACGCTCACGCTTGTCGGTTCGCCAATGCTGGCGTCCTCGGCAAGCACTGCGATGCTCTCGACGAGATGCGAGAATGAGTGAGGCCTGCACGCAAGCCTTGGCGCACACACGCCGCTTGTCGTCTCAGCGCACATGAGCACGCGTCCGCTGTCGCATGGAGCTCACCCGCAGGCGTCAGTTCGGCTGCGGCGTCTCGCCATGTTGATGCGGGTCGGCGGCAACTGGCGGGCATTCCGCTGGCGCCGGATCGGCGTGCTGATGCTCGCCCTGTGCTTGTCCGGAGGGCGCAGGCGCTGGCGCATGTTCGCTTTGCTGAGCGCCTGGACAGTTCGCTTGACCATGCTCTCCCGACATGGCGCCCATCATGCCATCGTGATGGGCGCCATGCATGCCATGGCCCATGCCGGCGCAGCCGCCGAGGCTAAACGCCAGAGCCAGCACCGCTCCTGAACTCAATATATGCATGCCCGTCATCTCCCTTGGCGCGATGTTGATCCTGATTATACGCACGCCGCCCTAACGGCCCCGGCGCAGTCGAACGTGGCCCACAGGTTCTCACGGCTTCGTGCCGCAGCCGTAGGCTTCTTTGGAGGCTTGGTGTTGCGCCGCTGACTTGGCGAAAAAGCGGGCGGATCGCTGGCGGGGAAGGAGACCGTGCGCAGGCGAGCCTGGGGTGCAGTTG